>CAMLNK010000020.1 GCA_946481035.1 uncultured Dyadobacter sp.
TACAAGCGGCGATTGCGTCATGGTCATGAGCACAAAGCTCTGGTTTTCATAGTAGGGCGAAACCGAATTGCCTTTCATGTAACTCACGTTGGTACCCACCGTAATGTACTTGTTGATCGTCGTCGAAAGATTGGCCAACCCGTTGAAACGTTTGTACTTATGCCCCATCAGCACGCCTTTCTGATCGATAATCCCGGCCGACATATTGTATTTGAATGCGTCAGAGCCGCCATTCACGCCCACATTGTGCTCCTGCATCGGGGCCGATTTCCAGACGGCGTCCGCCCAGTTGTAGTCGGGGAACATGTCCTTGTTGCGGTTCGGATCTTTGTACTTGTCGATCAGCGCTTGTGGAAAAGGCACGGCGCTCACCGCATTCCGGGCAACCGCCTTGTTGAAAAGCTCCATATACTGCCCCGAGTTCCATATCTGGTTCGGCACGCCCGTAGGCGACTGCGTGCGGAGCGACATATTGTAGGTCAATGCGGGTTTGCCCTTCTTGCCTTGCTTAGTAGTCACTAATATTACCCCATTCGCGGCCCTGGCCCCGTAAATAGATGCGGACGCCGCATCTTTCAGCACCGAAATGCTTTCGATATCCGACATGGGCAATACATCCAGCGAGCCCACCACGCCGTCCACCAAAACCAGCGGGCTTGTGTTGGTACCCCACGAACTTGCCCCGCGAAGTTGCAGCGAAACGCTCTCGCGGCCGGGCATACCCGTGCCCTGGCTGATGCGCAAGCCCGTAACCTGGCCCTGTAATGCGGCAAGGCTGTTGCTTACCTGGCGGCTCTGCATATTGTCAACATTCACCGTCGATACGGCTCCGGTAAGATTTACTTTCTTTTGCGTTCCGTAGCCCACTACCACCACCTCTTCGAGTGCTTTCTCGTCGACTTTCAGCACAACGTCCAGGGCTGTACGTTGCGGAGCGACCGTGATTTCCTGGGAAATGTATCCCACGGATGAGAACACGACCGTCTGCGCGCCGTCGGGTACGAGCAGGCTGTAACTGCCGTCGGCGTTGGTAACCGCTCCGCGCTGGCTGCCTTTGATCACGATATTGACCCCAGGCAGGCCGTCGCCCTTGTCACCGGACACCTTTCCCACCAGCGACCGGTCTTCCACGACCGTCGCGTACTTCGGGGCATTCGGTTCCAGGCCCGGCTCTACGGCATTAATCACTTCGGGCTGGTTTCGCAGCACGATACGGTTGCTCACCTGCTTGTAGCTGATCTTGTTGGGCAGCAGCAGCTTGTCGAGTACCGCCGCGAGCGGCTCGTTCTGCGCATTCAGGCTCACCGTGAATTTCAGCGGCAGCATGCGCGAGTTGTAGGAGAATTTGATCTCAGCCGTTTTTTCCAGCTGCTGCAATGCGCTTCCCAGTGTAGCGCGGTTAAGATTTAGCGTAACTCTTTTTTCCAGGAGGTTCTGGCCGGACAGCGGTCCGGCCATTGCCAGCTGGGCTACGACAATCAAAAGGACGATTTGTTGTAACGACTTCATCAAGAGTTGACACAATAAGCGTTTGGCAGTCAAAGTTTTCTTCATAGATTTGACGGTTTATTGTTTCGATTCGACAGAAAAATTGGGCAATAACACCCCACTCCCAGGGCGCAATGCAATCGGAGTTGTGGATTTCGGGAGCCGGCCTGCTGCAACCAGTCCGGCTCTTTTTTATATGCAGGTTAGTTAATTCATAGGCGGGCCGTTAATTACATCCGGTGGATTCTACAACGACGTGGTTCCCTTCCATGCGGAACTGCGTGCCGGAGCTGATACTTTCGCAAACGATTTTCAGCTTCGACAAAAGCGGTTCGTCGGACAGCGAGGTAGAAAGATAGCAGTTGCGCAAGGCATCGCGGGGATAGTCGATCGTGACGCCGTATGCATTTTCCAGGGTCGAGAAAATCGTCTCCACGGGCGCATCGGTAAAGTCGAAGTTCAGGTATTCGATCGCCCGTTTCGGGATATCCTTATTTTCAGGTTTTTCAAAAAGGCTCCGGGATTTTACGTAGCTGACAGACTGGTTGGGAAGCAGTACCACATTCTCGGCCGCATTGGTGTTGCTGGATTTGATCTGCCGGACATGTACTTCCCCTGTTTTCACAAAAACCTCCACCTCGGGCTGATCGTCCGCTGCCTTGACACGGAAACTCGTACCTACTACTTCCGTTACAATATCGTTGGTGTAGACCAGGAACGGCCGCTTCCGGTTTTTACTGACTTCAAAAAACGCTTCCCCCGACAAATGCACCTCCCGCTTTTCCGCAGCGAATTGCGCGGGATAGCTCAGCTTGCCATTGGGTTGAAGGATGATCGTGCTGCCGTCTTCCAGGTTCACCAGCCGGGCCACTTTGGAGTCGTTGTAAACTTCGATATTCCTGTCAGCCGGAGAGGCGACCGACGGTTTCCGTGCGGCAATATCCGGCCCGCCGGAATACTTGCGCGAGGCGTACCACCCGAGGCCGAGCGCAAATAACAACACCGCCGCGGCCACGCGCCACCAGCTCGCAAGCCCGAGCGGCCGCACACGATGCTCCTGCTCGTGGATCCGCCACCAGGTCTCTTCCAGCGCCTGATCGGTTTCTGCGGTCGTAGCACCGGCAGCATCGTTGCCGATCGCCAGGATCAGGTAACGCGCTTCCTGCACCAGCCGTTGCTTGTCGGCATTTGCTTCGATCCATTGTGCCCAGCCGGCATTATCACGGCCCGTGATAACCCAGTCGCGGAACAATGCATCATCACAAAATTGCGTAACGGTAGTATAGCTTTCTCGCTGCATGAAGTAGTGGTTTTTCAGGCAGGAGAGGACAGTACCGGCGGGCGATACTCACCATTTTGCAATTTTTTCTGTAAAAATTTAAAAATACACGCAGAGGAGCAATGCGAGGGTGTGCAACTCCCCTACCCACACTTCCCGGATATGCTTGATTCCACGGTGAAGCAGGTTAGAAGCGGATTGCGGGTTGATCTGCATCAGCCGGGCGATCTCGTCAATGTCGAGCTGCTGGTGATAGCGGAGATAGAGCGCCTCGCGCTGGCGTGCGGGGAGCTGGTTCAATAGCGTGTTAAGCTGGTGTACCTGCCGGCGGGTCTCCTCGTCGGAGATCATGGCGTCGAGCGGGGTAAACTGGAAAGAGAACTCGCCTTCGCCGATGTCCCTCGAATGCCTGAAAATCCGGTCGCGTTCGAGCCGGCGCGCGATCCGCCTGCGTACCCCCGCGAGCAGGTAGGCCTTCACCGAGTCGGGTACGGCGAGGTTGCGGCGGTACAGCCAGATCTCCATAAATGTTTCCTGCACGCAGTCGCCCGCCAACCCGTGGTGGTCGGTCAGCGATTTGCCGTAACCGAGCAATGCGGGGTGGTATTTCCGGAAAAGGGCGGTAAAGGCCGCCTGATCGTCGTCTTTGATCAGGCACCAAAGTTGTGAATCCGGAAGCGTAGAGTCTGACATTTACCAGGCCGTGGGTTAGGACAAAAAAAGAATAATTGTGCATTTTACTCATTTTGCAAGGAATTCAAAAACGACCTGAAATTTTTTACTTAGCTTACAGGTTACATACTTCTTTCCAAAATCAGCCATGAAAAAACGAATTATCCTGTTCCTGTTTTGCTTGCCCCTTATTGTCCCTGCTTTTGCCCAACAACCGCTCGAATGGAAAATTTCAACCGCGGGCGGCATTCACGGTGCCCCGGCCGTGACCGATAAGGCCGTCTACTTTGGCAGCAACGACATGAATCTGTACGCGGTCGACAAACTTACGGGCAAACAGCTCTGGAAATACACGACCGCCGGTGCGATCCGCTCGGAGCCGGCCGTTGCAGGCAACAAAATCCTCTTTAACAGCGCCGACGGGAATATTTATGCCGTCGACCAGAAAAATGGCGGGCTGCTGTGGACATTCAAAACCGGCGGCGAGCAGCATTACGACCTTTGGGATTATTACCTTTCTTCGCCCGTTGCCGACGGAGGCACATTGTACGCGGGCAGCGGCGACAGCTCGGTGTATGCGATCGATATCGAATCTGGAAAACTGCGCTGGCGTTTCAAAACCGGGGGTGTCGTACATGCCTCACCGGTAGTGCGGAACGGGAAAGTGTTTATCGGCAGCTTTGACGGAAATCTTTACGTGCTCGATGCCGGTAATGGCAGCCTGATCTGGAAATTCAAGACCATCGGCGATCCGGGGTTTCCCAAAGGTGAGGTTCAGCGGGCGGCCTATGTGGACGACGACAATGTGATTTTTGGGAGCCGCGATTTTTATATTTATTGTTTGAATACAAAAACCGGCGAGCAGAAATGGAATATGAAGGAAAAAGGCAGCTGGGTGATCGCTACCCCTGTTCTTCATCAGGGTAACCTGTTTGTCGGCACTTCGGATACGCATCAGTTTTATTCGCTGAATGCCGAAACCGGGAAAGTAAACTGGGTAATGCCGCTCAACATGCGCGTGTATGCCACCGCGATGATCATTGAAAACACGCTGGTATTCGGTTGTTTCAATGGCAGGGTTTATTTCGCCGACCCCAAAACCGGGAAAGTCAGAAAAACCTTCGCGACCGGGGAAAGCAGGAAAAACCACTCGCTCGTTTACGATAGTACCGACCACATCCGTAAAGATTTCGACATGTATGGCGACAACTATATCCAAGCCGAAAAGCATATTCTCTCCCTCGGCTCGATCCTTTCTGGTCCTGTGGCAGCGGATGGTATGCTCTATTTCGGCGATGCGAACGGGTATTTTTATGCGTTGAATATGCGGAAGGTGCCCGGTAATTGAGGTTTGCGTTTCGGCAAGGTAATGCAATGCAATGGCTACTGCACAATTTCCGCCCCCCAAAGGAACCCAAGCACCTTTTTAACATCAGCATACGGGACATCACGGCACCACATTTCGATGGCGGTGCCGTAGGTGGCGCCGTCGCTCAATGCGTTTAAAAGCGGGGGTATTTCAATATGGTTCAGATAAATCACCGGCCTCGAAAGATTGGGATGTACCAATGCCCGCCGTACCTCAACGCGGTCGCCGGTGACGGCGAATTCGGAAGTGAATGCGAGCTGGCCGGAGAGGCGGACGGGCTTGTCCCAAAGGAAGCGAATGAGCGGGTCGATGGGGATGGCGGCGGGTTCTTTTGCAGGGTGAGTTGGGGATTTCCGGGTCAGCTGCTGTTTGACCAATGCAGTAAAGTCATTCGTAACCGGTAATGCTTCGACGCGGAAGCCTCTTCTTTTCTCCCAAAAAGGGCAATGCGAATCCACTCTGGCCGATTCCGCATAATATTCCGAAGTCCAGCGGTGATGGCTGGCTACGGCTTCGGCCAGTTTGTTTTCGTAAAATGCCCTTGCGACTACCTCATCGCCATTCGTCAGCATGGTATGAACGGCAATGGCCGTTTGTAACGAAAAGCGCATCGCTACTTCCACGCCCGTCGACGACAGCGGATCGAGCGCAAATGCGGCCTCGCCGATCCTGATTAAGTGCTGCTCCCACGGGCGTGTATGCACGTACGCGTTCACGAGGCAGGTTTTTATTCCCAAATTCAAATCATCGATACCCACCGATCCGAATAGCTGCGAACTGGAAAGCATTTGCTGCATGACTTGCGCCCGGCGCTCTCCTTTAATCGAATCGGGATCTGTGAATGCCATGATCCGGTACCGGCCTCCCGGCACGGGTGCACCCCAGATCCAGCCTTCATCAACGGTTTCGATACGGGCCGCGTTCGGTCGGGCCGCGGTCGGTCGGGCCGCGTAAGCCATTGTGCCTGTGGGCACGTGCGTCCAGAGCGCCACGGACGCGGGCGCGAGCTCCATGCGCTCGTGCGTACGAACGCCCGCACGCCCGCGGGCGTCGAGAACAATGCGGCTGGTAACGCGAAAATCACCAGCCGCCGATTGTATTTTCAATTCATAGCGATCGTTCTGAAAAGTTGCCGCAACCATCCTGGCCGGTCGGAATACCCGCAGGCCCTTACCCACGGCCAATGCCAGCAATTGTACGTCCAGACATCCCCTGTCGACCATCAAACCGCCTCCGCGTTCGCCTGCTTCGAGCAAAACAGGCTCTCCCCCGCCCCATGCGATCGTCGCGGGGATATTGCGGAGATATTGGGGATCGTCCAGCAAGTGCCCTGCCCCGATATACGCGAAAATATGCCGCACACCGGGCGAAAGGGACTCGCCGATCTGCGGACGCGGAAATGCCGCCTGCTCCACCAGCGCTACCGAATGCCCCATTTCCAGCAAACGGATCGCAGCGGTAAGCCCAGCCGGTCCGGCACCGATGACTACGACTTCAAAATCCTCAACCATAAGTAATTACCTATTCCATTCCGGTTTCAGGCGCGACAGCCGCTCATGCGCTTGAATCGTATAGTGCAGCCACGAGCGGATATAGTCGCAGGCGGTACGGCCTTTGGCGATTACTTCATGGTGACAGCCGCCCCCGCAGAGGTAACGCGCCCAGCATTGCGTGCACGGACTCTGGCTGCTGACGTGCCGCGACGATAGCCAGCCATTCTGCAAAGCAGCGTCGATACCGGTCGCCAGGTTGCCCATTTTACCTTCCTCTTCATTCACAAACCGGTGGCAGGCAAAGAGCTCCTCGTCGGCCGAAACGCCCATGTACCCCGCGCCGGCGCCGCAAGGGTACGGGCGGTGCGTGCCTTTGGAAATCTCCTTCAATGCATTGACCATATTCAGGAACGGGTACCTCCTCCCAGCCAGCACATTCTTTTCAAAATTCAGCCCGCAGGCGATCATATTTTCGAGCAGTACCGCGAGTTCTTCCTGCCCCATTTCGTCACGGCCGTTCATGGATCGCAATAATGGCGAAAAACCGACGCTGTGAAAGCCCATCCGGACGAATTCATCGAGCATAACCGGCAAATCGAGATTGCGCGGCGTGACGGTAACACGGGCAGAAACCTGCATTTTCCCCTGCATAGCCAGCAGCGGCCCGAGGTTTTTCATAATTAAATCAAAACTTCCCTTGCCGCCTTTCATAGGCCTCTGCAAATCGTGGCTTTTGCCAATACCGTCGAGACTGATGGTCACCGCAAAGCCATATTCCTCAAAAAAGCGGGCATCGGCTTCGGTGACCATCGTACCATTGGTGGTGATCGAAAAACCGACGCTGATATTCTTCTCCCTGGCTTTGGCTACTGCATATGCGGTGGCTTCGGTCAATGCTTTCCGGTTCGCGAGCGGCTCGCCGCCCAGGAATGTGAGCTGAACTTTTTCCCCTTCCGGGCACTGGTCCATCAACAGGTCGATCGCCCGCAGTGCCGTGTCCAGCGACATGCTTTTGGCCTGCCCGCCGAAGCTGCCCTGGTCGGCATAGCAATAGGTGCAGCCCATATTGCACTTCTGGGCGATGGCGAGTGAAAGTGCATAGAGCCTCGGGCTTTCCAGCGGCGTATGATCGACGTAATCGGGTGCGGACAAGCCGCAGCGGGCCAGTAAATCCTGTAATTCTGCTTCATCACCGGCATCCAAAGCGCGCGAGATCCGCTGCTCTACGTCCCCGGCCACCGCGTAAAGCCTGCTGCCGTTGGGAATGAAAAGCTGCGTTCGCCTGCCTCCTCTGATCAGGTGGGCCGATGGCGACTTCGGCCGGGAATGTGAGGCAATCGTCCCGGCCAGTCGTGAAACCGCCACGGCGGGTTCCGTTTCAGCTGTCAAGTGCATCTTTTCCTTCCACGATAAAGTTGAGCTCGCCCTGCCAGTTGATAAACAGGTCGTCATACGAAAGCAGTCTGGTGTTCACCCGGTCGTCGGGAATGTACTTGCCGGTGCGTTTCTTGGCCATCCAGCTGTCGCCGGTACTGAGCCCTTTTTCGTCGGGAACCACATTCACGTAGTCGGGCCGGCTGGCAGCCCAGTAGTAGCAGGCGCATTCGCGGTAGTCGTTCTGCCACGGGGCGCACAGCCCCTGGGTGAGTTCACCGGGCCGGATGATCTGTTCCGAAAGCGTAGCGCTGTCTCCGTCGAACACTTTGTTGACCGTCAGCATTACTTTTATGTATTTGGCCGGATCATCGAGCTTATCCAGCTCCACGACCACTTCATGCGTGCTTTTTTCAGCCGTAAAATAGCAGGCCACCTCCTGCCCCTGCTTTTGCAGCACGTTCACCATCGAATTGGACCATTCCATAAACGACACGCCGTTCGGGTTAGCATCTGTGCGGAGCGGGACGCTGTCGCCGTCCGGGAAAACCGGCCCGGATGTGGCCACCATGGTAGCCTTGCCGTCGATCGCCACGAGGCGGTGGTGTACCAAATGTGCGTGGGCATCGTCGGCATCTATCACATAATTATTGTTCTCGATGAGTACGATACCCTGGAATGCACGCCGCCAAAGGTTCCGGAAATCGAATTCGAGGCCGGGGAAGCAGTTGGAAATAGCGGTACGCGGCAAAACGCTCACCGGATTGCCTTTGCCGCGGTAATGCAGCTGGGCGGTAAGGTTGGACGGCACGAGGGGATTGTCTCCCACGAAATCGGCCGCATCGGCGTCCGGCATCAGCGACCTGGCCGCTGCTTTGATCACCATATTGATCTGCCGGCGCGTAAATGTAAGGGAACGTCCATCCGCTCCGCGCATTAATGCGGGCATTTTGCGAAGCGCCTTCGCCGAAAGATCACCAATTTCCTCGGGATGGCGCAGCAGGTCCTCAAACCATGGTGAAGCGCCGGTACTCAGCCCCGCGAAAACGCGCTCGTGCAATACCTGCAAAGCCATGTTGTCAACCAGCGAAGTAGCCATAATGGGCTCGTAAAGGCGCCCGAAGTCGTTGGTATTCTGCCTTACCATCGTGCTGGCCACATTCAGCTTGCCTTCGTAGGCATTGCCGTTCATAATGGCCGTGTTCATTAAGCGTATGGTTTCAAATGCGCGGCGCACGATCTCCTCGGCTTCTTCGATGGTCACCTCACCGTCGACGTCGGTGCCGAGCAGGATCTGTTCCAGCTCGTCGGATACGACGCGGATAGGCAATGTATCGGGCGCATACGCGGGCGGGCCTGCGCTGATGTGCGCGTTCGCGGACAGCGTACCCGCCTGCCCGGAAAGCTTCACCGTAACGAACCCGTCGCATTCATCATCAAGGTAACCCCAGCTTACCTGGTTGCCATTGGCATCGGAATAGCCTGCAAATATCTGCGCCGGGTTTGTATAAAGCGGATTGGGCGTACTGGTTTCGGAGTATCCGTGCCATTTCCCTTTTTTAATATCATACAAAATGGGGTCCTCGCGCCGACCGGCAAACACGGGGTCTACCTGTTCTTTGCCATTGTTGAAGCGCGTCAGGCTCGACCCGTATACTTTCCCCGCGGCGGGCGTAAACCGGAACCGGATCTCGGGGAAGTCGGGCGTAGGCTTGATAAACTGAACGAAGCCGAGGGGCAGCGTTTTCCCGTCGATAAAATTATTGCATTCACCCAGCAGCGGTTTCAGTTCGTGGGAACGGATGTCGTTGATAGTAGCGTACATCTTGTCGTTCTCGTCGTTGGTCCGCCTGAAAATCTTGATATTACCGACCTGAACCGACCAACTGATATCTTCCAGCTGGTGGCCGGTTTTTTGAAGCAAATCGACCGTCAGCGGCACCAGCTTGCCGGGCTCCTGATCGGTAATGGCGAACACTTCCAGGAACGGGGCCACCGGGTGCGCTTTCCCGGTTTTGTCTTCGAGATTTTCAGCGTCCTTGAACGCTACCTTTTTAGGATTATAGGCCGTGAGTTCCCCGGTCGACGGGTGCACCTGGAAGCTTTGCTCCGGTACAATCTTCCGGAAATCCAGGGGTTTGTCTTTGGATAATTCGAGGTCATATGCCGCCATCGGCTTGTCTGATTCGCCCAGACGCCCGATCGCAATGGGAGGAAGTATTCTTAATGCTAGAATTTTCATATCCGGCAATGGTTTTTGGCTTTGATGTGTTGAGAAACTCAGGCCAGCTCGGCCTGCATAAGTTGGGCAATCGCTTCCAGCAGCTTGCGGTCAATCTCCTGCAATACATTCAGGTACTGGATGTGCGGCTGCTTCTTCAATGCTTTCAGGCCCTCGATCAGCTGGCCCGAGGCAACGAGCAGGTCGCGGTGCAGGCGCCAGCGGTTGTGTTCGCCAAAAGGCAGATCGATGCTGTACGGCGATGTGAACGGCGGACCTGCCATGAGCTTGCTTTTTTTGGCGATCGGCGTTTGCACCAGGATGGTAGCCAGGCTGCGGAGATTGTACATTTCGCCGAAAGTAGAATTGATAATCAGCCCGCGCGGCGTAAACGAGCCGACATTATTGTTGCCATTATCGAGCAGGAAGCTGTGGTTAAGGAAGTTGAGCAGCAGCCGGTACCGGGTATCGAAGAGATTAGCCCACAAAATACCTTCCTCGCTGGTAATCACATTCTGCTCCATTTCATCGGCCGGCTCGTTCGAGGCCGTGCCTGCATCGTCGGGCTGGCCCGTGTACGGGTTGGTAGCAACGTTGTAAGCCGGGTCGAAATGGCCTCCTGTTTCTTCCAGAATGGCTTTGAAATCATTGTATATGAATAAAAACCGCTCGAAGTGCGAAGGGGTATCCGAATCGAGGTCGTCACCTTCGCCCTGTTCGGCGATCTGTTCAAGGGCATTGTAGGCATCGTCACGCGAGAGCAGCGGTGCCACGAGCACGTCGGGACTGTGCGTGAAGCGGCTGTCTTTCGAGCTCCCGCGGTTGCCGCCGGTATAGCCGCGGCCCCATTCGTCGAATTTGGCCTGGTAGGGATAGGTACCGGGCTGAAATGCGTCGTCGGAAATCACATCCGGATCCTGGATCAGTTGCAGCAGCACTTTGAAAAGCGCGCCCACCGTGTGCGGGTCCGAAGCCTGGGCGTGTACCATCTTATTGATCTCTTCCGCAACCGGATCGCCGCTGCTGAGCCATTCCGCTGGCGCTTCCGCATATACGTACTTCGCGAGCGAGCGCAGCGTAAATTTTTCGAGCGTAAAAGGAAACGGATAGAAGGGTACATCCCACGGATAGCTCTCCCGACCGAAGTTCAGCGGGGCTCCAATGATTTTCAGCACATTCTGCACCGAAATAAAGTGCCCCATTTCCTCCTTGGCAATCCCTAGGATGATATTTTTCCAGTTATGCACCCGCTCCCTGTATTTTTCCTCAATTTGCGGCCCGCCCATGCTGTAAGCCGAATAGAGGTATTGCAGCATCAGGCCGTGTTCGATTTCGGCGTCGACGTGCAGCAGCATGGTGATGTAATCCTTTCCGGTAAATTGGGCCGGAACCACAAACGGCATTTCCTCAGGCTCCGCATCGGCCGCCGCGGCACCCGAAGCATCTGCCGCCGAAACCAGCCCTTTCAGCCGAAGCTCTTTGGGTTTCTGATTTGCCCTGGCCCATTCCAGAACCGGTTCAATAAAAGATTTCCTTAATTGTTTTTCGTCCATGATGATAAGTTTTGTGAAACAGGTAGGCAATACATTTTCCAAACCAATGCTGGTACACCGGTCGGCTGAAAAAGCAATCTGAAAGGATCTTAGTGGGGTGCTTTAAAAAGCTACTTCGAAGTAATTCTATATTAAAAAAGCAAATAGTTACATTAACTACCCGCTAAGGGCATTATTTTTTTATCGACATCGGGCTCCATTGGAATAAAAATCGCATGAGTAAACCTTAAATATTCGCACCTTTACACGACGGGATATCCGGAAACACCTGTTATCCATTGATGAACTGCTGCTATTTTTCATGGACCATAAGACGATAAGAATCAAAGACA
Source organism: uncultured Dyadobacter sp. (assembly GCA_946481035.1). The sequence continues at coordinate 11,782 of CAMLNK010000020.1, forward strand.
TTGCCCTCAAAGCGAAAGTATCCCCCGGCACCGTTGACCGCGTTATCCATAACCGTGGAAAGGTGGCCGAAAAAGTGAGGATCCGCATTCAAAAGATCATCGACGAAAGCAACTATGAGCCCAATCTCATGGCGCGGGCGCTCGGGTCGAAAAAACAGTACCGGTTTGCTGCCCTGATCCCCGATCATAAGGTGGATTCCTATTGGCTTGCGCCCAAAACGGGTATCGAAAAGGCGGCCAGCGAGTTGAAACAGTTCGGGGTGTCGGTACGGCAATTCATTTTCAATCCATATGATGCAAAAGATTTCGTCAAAAAGGCGGAAGAACTGACCGCCTCAGGTCCTGACGGCATTTTTTTGTCGCCCATATTTTACCACGAAGTCCTGCCCTTTCTCGCCCAATGGCACGATGCGTCGGTCCCTTTCGTGCTTTTCAATACCGAAATATCCGACCACGGCCCGCTGAGCTACATCGGCCAGGACTCCTACCAAAGCGGCAAGCTCGCCGGCAAGCTGATGCATTACGGGCAGTCGGACCCATGCTCGATATTGATCGCTCACATCGACGAAAAAATCGATAATGCGGCCCACTTGCTCAAAAAAGAAGAAGGCCTGCGGGATTATTTCAGCCAGCACGGCAATGCATTCGGCATTACGACGATCGAGCTCGACAGCGCGGACCCCGAGAATTTCAGTCACAAGCTGGGCGACTCGCTCAACGAGGTTTCCGACCTTCGGCATATTTTTGTCACTACTTCCAAAGCGCACCTCGTCGCCGCCGAGCTCGAACGCAAACAGCTGGACAATATCCGCATTATCGGCTACGACCTGGTCCCCGCCAACCTGCATTACCTCGAAAAAGGCAGCATCGGATTTCTGATCAACCAGAACCCCGAACGGCAGGGCTACCTGGGCATCCGGCAGCTGGCCGATTTCCTGGTGTTCCGCAAAGCGGTTTCCAAAACGAAGTTCCTTCCGCTGGACATTATCACGCTCGAAAACCTTCGGTACTACCTGGAAGAAGATGTAAAGACCACCGCAGAAAAGCTCGTATGACGGCCCGAATGCAGGGCAGGCCGGGCAACTTGTAACCGGGACCTGCCTTCGCGTAGATCAGCAAAATTAAAATTCACTAAAAGTGTGCGCGCACACACTTTTATTTGGTAGTTTCGTATTTATGAAACTAACCCTACCGCTTCTTGTCATCTCGTTGGTCTCGTTCAGACCTTCCTCTGCGCAGGAACTTCCTTATGTTTCCGGCCACAACCAATGGAACCCCGACTCCCTCGGAAACGTCCGCGCCGTGGTCGAGGTGAAGCAGAAAGCCGCTGCCGCCAGGGCCGCGATCGACTGGCGACGCCGGGACAAGCACACCGACAGCGAGGTGATTGTGGTGGACAGCGCCACCAGCCGGCGCATTTTGAATGTAAAAACAGAAAATATCAGCCGCGAGTCCGGCGAGGTCACTTTTGAACCCGTGTCGGGCGCTGGCACCTATTATATTTATTATTTGCCCTATAAAGTCCAGGGACGAACCAACTACCCGACGGCTAACTACCTGAAAAGGAACAATACCGCCGCCGAAACGTGGCTGAGCGGGCTGAAAAGCGCGGTACCGGCGAAATTACGGCACATCGAGGCCGTCAATGCGATAAGCAGCCCCTACCCGATGGAAGTCATTGCGAAGTCGGCGGAAGTAAAAAAGCTGCTGGCTGCGAACGCCTCCCGGAAGTACCTCGTGTTTCCGGAAGACCGGATGTATCCCATCCGCATGACAGACGACCTT
>CAMLNK010000021.1 GCA_946481035.1 uncultured Dyadobacter sp.
CTTTCTCGCGCGCAAATGCTTCGTTGTTCCAAAGTTGGGTCAGGTAACTTTGTGAAACCTCCCGCAGCACGTCAAGCTCAATCGCCGCACCTTTTTGCTTGCCTCCCGCGTAAATTGTATCGCCTTTTCGCCGTTCTACCGGCTGCGATTCGCCCGAAACAAAACTATAATCGATCATCGCAACCGCGCTTTGCAGTATGGCGTCGGCGGGGATCAGTTCTTCATTCCTGACCAGCATCCGGTCGCCTTTTTGAAGCTCGGTAATAGGTTTGCGGGCTTCCGCACCTTCGTTCAAAACAGAAATGGCGATCGGGAAGTAGGATTTATAATCGCGGTCAAACGAAACGCCGGCGTAAGTTTTGTCCTGAAAATAGCGGCCGACGAGCATGAAAAACACGGCGCCGGCAAATGAATCCAGGTAACCAGGGCCGGTTTGCGTAGCGAGTTGGTAAATGCTGATCAGGAAAACGCAGCTCAACGCGAGCGCAATCGGCGCGTCGATGTTCAGGTAACGCCCTTTCAGTGCCGACCAGGCCGATTTGTAAAAGTCCGCCGCGCAGTAAAACAGCACGGGAAGGCTCAATGCGAGGTTCAGGATACCGAAAAGTGTCCGAAGATTCTGGTCCGAAGTATTTTGCCCTAAATGGAAGTATTCAGGGAAGCTGAGCATCATAATGTTCCCGAAAGCAAAGCCCGCAATACCAATTTTATAAAGCCGCGTGCGGTTCCATTTGCCTGCTTTCTTGCCTGATAGGTCGTCCATGCTCAGGTAAGGCTCGTACCCGATGCGCGTGAGCAATGCCGCGAGCTCGCTCAGGTGTAATGCCTGCGCGTCGAATGTGATCCTGGCCTTTTTCTCTGGAAAATTCACCACCGAACTCCGCACCGCCGGATTGAGCCGGTAGAGGTGTTCGAGCAGCCAGATACACGAGCTGCAATGCATTTTCGGAAGATACCAGTAAACGGTGGTCAGGCGCCCGTCCGTAAACTCGATCATCTTTTCGTGTACTTCCGGTTGATCGAGATGGTCGTATTTGCCCTTGTAAAATGTTGGGTCCGGCGAAATGCCCTGCGCGCCTTCAATGGCGTAATACTGACAAAGATCACTTTCTTTCAACAGGCCGTAGACCGTCACGCAGCCGTCGCAGCAAAAGACGTGGTCGTCGGCATGCTGCACTTCATCGTGGCAGTCCTCGCCGCAGTGGTAGCAAACGTGCTTTGTATCCGGAATAGCCTCGGAGGCCGTAAATATGCTCATGGTCGTGGTTTGGGTTAAACCTTACCCAAAATTGGAGCATACGACCAGCGTAACGGATGACGAAAAGGCGTGCAAAAAACTGACTTTAGTCAGTATTCGCGTTCCCGTCGGTTTTAACCGACGGAAGGAATACTCTTATGACCAATACCGTCTTTTAACTCAAATGCATAACGATAATTGATCAATGCTTTTTGCTCGGCGTTGTCATGCCAGCCGGCTTCCTCGTGGCTGAGCTTCACAATCTCGTCGGTTGAAAGTTTCCCGTAGTGCTTAGCCACAAATTGCAAGGCGTTCAGTTCATGTTGTGAAAACAGCGTTGCGTCAAACGGAATATTTGCCCTGATTTCATCACCGTAAGCGCCATTGCCGAAGTATTGCTCCTCAATGCTGATATGCCCTTGTTCCGAAAGATTTACATACATTTTCTGAAACTGCGAAGGAACCGGGCCAAACTGTATTGCTCTGTATTCCAGGCCGGTGATGGAATATCCTGTGAGCCGGTAGGCATTGAAATCGGCGTAAAAAAGAAGCTTATTCAACTTGGTCTTGAATAATGAAACCTTCTTCAATGCCTGAAAGAATGCGATAATGTTTCCGATTTTGCTAAAATCAGGCTGACGGTAGCCATTAAGCCTGGACGGGAACACCTTTTCTGCTACGAACTGCCCGTTCTGAATTTCTGCGGCCTGCGTCAGTTTTTTGACTTCCTTTTCAGATAGAAAGTGCACGCTCGCAGTAACCTGCTGGATAAACGTGGCCGGGTTCCGGATCGACATGATCAGCCTCCCGATCGCTACCGACGGCACTTCGCCGGCTTCATACAAGCGATATGAATTCACGCCCAGTCCTAAAATCCCGGACATTTTGCTGGCCGAAACACCATAGCCTTCCCTGATACTCCTGATCTCGTCCGGAAACGGAATTCCGTACTTCTCGCGGTACTGATTATGCACTTGTACAATGCTCAATTCGTCGAGGTGGTCGTCGCTGAAACGCTCGCCCGAATCTTCGCATTCGTAATAATGCGTGATCACTTCAAACTCTTCTTTCCTGAATACCAGGCTTGCAACCTCGTTCCGCACCTGCATTTCTTTTCCTGTAATCGGACTTTTCATAATGTTTGTTTAAATGGATAGCTCATCGGTTTTTCGGCCATGTGAAATGATATGCACAAGACATTCGCATTGGCCCGACCCATCGAAATCTTAATATAAAGCTGATGTCCCTGAAAATTTTTGCCGAAAACCCACATATCGCTGATTTGATAAAGTGTATCTGCCAGGGGCCCTTCGACATAGTCGTCAACCGAAATCGCTTCGATGATTTGGCGCCGCTTCGACGGCGAGATTTCGAGAAGCAATAAGGTCTGCACGTTCTTAGGATTTTTTCTTTCCATGAACACAATGTCGAATATCCTGTACTTCACAAAGAAGTCATCCAGGAAGCGTTGTACTTCGTGGCGGTTAGGCATAGTGGTGTATGGTGTGTTTAACTTTATAATTCAAATTTACTCAATTAATATCTATACTTAAAACTATAAAGTTGATAATTGAGCTATCGGTAGCATATGGCCGTTCGATAATCGGATGGGTTGCTTGAATTCTCTTCTAAGGGGAAATATTAAAAAAGTCACCGTAGGGTCTTTTAGTAAAGCATTAGTCCCTATTCCCTTTTTTCTGTGAAAAAATTGAAATCCACAATCGGCTTGCTGATGGCCGGTGGCCTTTGTCTGGCGTCCGTTACGCGGCATGACAAACCCTTATTCAGGCAGGTTGAGCACGCAGCGCCCAAGCGCGTCACAAGCATTTCGGATGGCCCTGATTCCAGCCGGTTTACTTATACGAAACTCGTTTCCGGCCTCGACGAGCCGATGGAGATGGCAATCCTCCCGAATTACGATATGGTGATCGCGGAGCGGAAAGGGGCGGTACGGTACTTCAACAATACCACCAAAGAGCTTTCCACCATTGCGCAATTCAACGTGTTCAGTGGGATTGAGGATGGGCTGCTGGGCGTGGCAGTTGACCCGGATTTTGCCCGCAACAACTGGATTTACTTCTATTATGGCGTGGGTGGCGAGAAGAGCGTCAGTCAGCTGGCACGCTTTGAGCTGAAAGGGCAAAAACTGGATCAGGATTCCAGAAAAGTACTTTTGGAAGTGCCTACCCAACGTAAATACTGCTGTCATTCGGCGGGTTACCTGACATTCTCGGACGGGCTACTGTATCTCTCGATCGGCGATAACACTAATGCGGAAGAAATCGAGGGACATACGCCTATCGACGAACGCCCCGGCCGGGAACTCTCGGACGACCAGGCCGCAACTGCCAACAGCAATGATTATCGGGGTAAAATCCTGCGCATTAAACCCGAGCCGAACGGTACTTACAGCATTCCGGATGGCAACCTTTTCCCGAAGGATGGCTCGCAGGGCAAACCGGAGATCTACGCAATGGGCGTGCGCAATCCGTTCCGTATTTCCGTCGATCCGAAGACCAAATACCTCTACTGGGGCGATGTAGGCCCGGATACGGAGGTGCCTGGGAGTGAGGGAAAAATGAGTTATGACGAGATTAATCAGGCGCGCAAGCCGGGCTTCTTCGGTTATCCTTATTTTTTGGGGGATAACGAGGTATTTCCGGATTACGATTTTGCCACTAAAAAAGAAGGACCGGGAAAAGACCCGCAAAAGCCGGTCAACGATTCGCCGCACAATACGGGCATCCGCGACTTGCCGCCTGCGCAACCGGCATTGATCTGGTACGGGAAAGGGCCCTCGAAGAAATATCCGCTCGTCGGAAAAGGCGGTGCGAGCGCCATGGCCGGGCCGGTGTATTACAGCGATTTGTATCCGAATGCGCCTTACAAACTTCCCGAATATTACAATGGCAAGCTGTTTATTTTTGAATGGATACGGAAATGGATCATGGCGGTGACGTTGGATGCCAACGGCAATTATGTGAGTATGGAACCGTTTTTGCCGCAGCTGAAAGTCGTTGCGCCGATCGATATGCAGATTGCGCCCGACGGAGCTATTTACCTGCTGGCTTATGGTACGAACTGGTTTGCCCGCAATACCGATTCGGGTATCATCCGGGTTGAATACGCCGAGGGCAACCGCAATCCGATAGCGGCTGTTTCGACAGGCAGGACCATCGGTGCGGCACCATTCACGGCTACGCTTTCAGCCAAAGGTTCCAAAGATTATGATCCTGCCGACAAGCTTACCTATGAATGGAAAATCGGCTCCCAAAAGCTGACGGGCGAGGAAATCAGGCACACTTTTACCAAACCCGGCATTTATAATGTGGTACTCACCGTCTCCGACCAAAACGGCGGAAAGGGGACTGCCACCACCGAATTCAAAATAGGCAACACGCCGCCGGAAGTGAAGATCGAGACGAAGGCGAACCGTAGCTTTTACTGGGACAATGCACCATTTGATTACAATATTACAGTAACAGACAAAGAAGACGGTACGATCGGGCGCGCGAAAATCCATGCGGGCTTCAATTACCTGGCTTTTGGGAAAGACCTCGCGGGGGCATTGTCGGGCTCGGAAGGGGAGAATATCCGGTACGCGGCCACCGCGAAATTGTATGCCTCGCTGGATTGCAAGGCCTGCCATACGATGGAAACCAAGTCGATAGGGCCTGCATTGAAGGATATTTCGAAAAAATACACGGGTAATGCAGGCGCGCAGGACATGCTCGCCCGCAAGATCATCACCGGGGGAAGCGGTAACTGGGGCTCTTACCCCATGCCCCCGCACGCCGATTTGCCCGAAAAAGATGCGAAGGAAATAGCGGGCTATATTCTCTCATTGGGCAAAAACGCAGAAAAAACGCCGCTTTCTGCCCAACTGAAACTGACGGAGCACGTGGGCAAGGGCAACGAAGGCGCGTACGTTTTGCAGGCTTCCTACACCGACAAGGGTGCTAACGGTATCGGTCCTCAGAAAACGGCCAGCCACATTGTGCTGCGCAATCCGCTGATACAAATGGAGGATTACCAGGAAGGCAATGTGGGCGTGGTGATCGCGACGCAGAACACCGGCTATGTTTCTTACATCGCCAATATCACCAATGGGAAATACACGCGGTTTAATCAGATTGACCTTTCGCACATCAAAAATATTCGGTTGCGCATTCAGGAGCATGGCGCCGGCGGGGTTGTCGAATTGCGGCAGGATGGCCGGGAAGGTCAGTTGCTGGGCAAAATCGACATTCCCGCGGGGCGTCTGGACGACCTTAAAACCGGTTGGAAGGAAGTCCTATTGCCCGTGGGCGGCAGTAGGGGTATCCATGACCTGTACCTGGTTTTCAAAAATGAAAAGGTCAAAGCCCCGATGTTTCATATCGACTGGATGTATTTTGAAAATGATTTCAATCCATAGCCTTTAACAGCAGGCCGCCATGTGGCCTGCTGTTAAAGCTTTCCGCATTACGGCTGTTTCAACAACCATATATCCGAAATTTTCGACTGTTTACGCCAGTTCAGATGCGATTCTTCCGGGCCGTCGAAAGTGACTGAAATCCTGCCATCCTGCGTGAGCGACAACGGCACGATCCACTCTTTAAACGTCTCCGGCTCTCTGTTGTAAACCACTGGTGAAAGCCTTCTTCCGTCCACACGCAGGAGCGCGTCGCCTTCGCCCGCTACGCGTATGATGTAGCGCGCGTGAGGGTCGAGGTTTTCGTAATCCAGTTCGGGCTCGCGCTGGAATAGCTGGAACGACAAGCGTTTTCGGCTTTTGCCATTGTCCCACCAGGCCACATCGGTAGCATCTTCGGAAATGGTTTTTACGCGAGGCCCTTTGGCTACACTGGAAATATCGTCATAATAGCTTCCCGGCCCCGGGTTTTCCCAGAATGCAATGGTTTTCAATCTGGCGAGCTGCTGTTCAGGGTCGGTCATTTTCTTAATCTTTTCAAATTCATCGGCCAGCCACCAGCGGTTGTTGAGCGGGTAATTCACAAAATCCATCACCACGCCGCGCTCCGGGTTGCGAGGCTTGTGCTTTTCGGTGCTGGTTTGCAGGCCGATCGATTTGTATAATGCATCGCTCAGATCGACGATTTCCTTGTAAAGGTCGCGGTCGACGAGCTTTTGATCCGCTTTGTTGAGAACCGCCAGCGCCTGGTCCATTACCTGGTTTACATTGTCTCTGGTAGCAGTGGCAAGGATTGTATTCGCCTGCTTTTCCAAACCTTGTTCATAAATGAGGCGAAGGCGGGTATACTGGTCATAATAGGCGCGGAATACCAGCATTTGCCAGCGCCAGTTACCCTCTAATGCTTCCTCTACCCTTCGAAACACCCGCCAGTTCAGGTAAGTCATTTCTACCCCGCCGTTTTCTGCCAGCGGCCCCTTCCAGTTTTGCTCCAAACCTTCAATGGCGCTGGCGGCAATTGAAGATATCCCTACACTTTCACTGAAAAAGAAACTAGCGTACTCCTCCATAATGCTATGCACATCCATTTGCGGGTCCCAGGCGCGCATACTCCACAGTACCTTGTTCACGTCGTCGTGGCTGCCGTCGGAGTAGGAAACAAAGCCATCCGTGAAAGGGGCGTATTTTTCGTGGATTTTGGCAAATGCAAACGGCCGCGCGTTTACAGACTCCCTTCCAAGCGTCAATGCGAATGCCTGATCGAACTTCTCCACCGGGAATTCGCAGCGTACCGAATGGGTAATGTCGGGGTACTGGCGGTGCTGGTATTGTTTCGGCAACCGGTAGCGCGTTTCAGCCATCGGCGGACTGCCCGGGCCTGATACCACGCCTTGGAGCCAGGTCGGCTTTTCGGTTTCGAGGTATTTGTAAAAATAATCGATCTGCTCTGTGTCGAAGCCTTGAAGGGAAATCCACATTTTGGCTTTGGGATGATGCTTTACCAGCCTGGTTTGCAGCTCATGAATGAACGGCAGCACTTCCGACGGATGGTTATCGCCCGGATCGCCGCCCGGGAAGAAAATATGGTCAAGGCGGGGGCATTCTTTGTAAAACTGTTCGTGCAAATCCAATTCAGCCTGGCGTTTCGCGTTGTCTGTCAGCTCAAATGTCGCGGGCGTCCATACCCAGTAATCCATGTCGTACTTCCGGCAGATCTCACTCATTTTGATACGCATTTCCTTTGCCGGAATCTTGAAGTGAGGGCTTGGGTTCTCGTCTTCGTGGAACGGAATGCCTTCCACCGCATTGCTGCCGAAAATGGCAAGCTCGCGGATGTACTGGTCAAATTGCGCGACCGTCCAGGCGTCGTAAGTGTTGGCGGTGGAGCGGTAGCCGAGTTGGTGGCCGCGGATCGGGTAAGCGGGCGACGAGGCGATGTTGGCAGGCTCCGGCAATTCCAGCAACGGCCTGCCCATATATGATTTGTTCATTTTTAAGCGACGCAGCAGATAACCCGTGCCAAACAGCACACCCCGTGCATCGGCTCCGATGATCCAGATGGTTTTGCTGTTATTCTTCGTTTCGGTCACGATCCGGTAACCTTCCGGCTTGAATTCCGGCCCGTTTCCGTCGCCCGCAGGCACATTGCGCGATAACAATGTCTTGTCCGACGCCAATGCGAAAGCAATGACCGGCGCGTTACCTTTCGGCCAGGCGGTGGCATTTTTAAGCGTCATTCCCGTCCGTTTCGCAATTTCCTCGGTCAGTACTGCGGGAGTCGTTTCTTTCATGGGGGAAGGAATATTCTGGGAAATGATCCAGGTTGCCGTTTTGAGGTCGACGGGCTGTGCGGCGCTTTGAAAATAGGTGGCCACGAAAAACAGGGTTGTAATGAATAGCTTGATGCGGGTTGGGGAATGCATGACAAATGGGAATCGATGTGTTGTAATTGCATTACTGGCTTTTGTTTGTTTTAGGCCATGGTAAGGTGTGAAGGTGCGTCCGAAGTAAACGTACAGACGATTCCGCTATTTGTCATAGCCGGAAATCCCCAGGAAAGCGTCACGAATCAAATCGTGGTAAGGATTACAGTTTTTGATGAAAATTGAGCCGTAACCTTCACCGGCGAAGTCGGTGTTATATTTGGAAATAGAATGTGCTACAAGTCGACTTGCTTGTCGGAACCATCGATCGAATAGCCGTTGTCGGCATGCAGCAAGCTCATCGCAGGATTCGCAGATGAATACAATGGTTTTTTCTGGATTCAGCCGAAAAGATTCAAGGAGTAGCCAGATAATTGTGTCCCTGATTCTGGTTTGGCTCGAATATCGGTCGCCATTTTGGATGCCTTCCAAAGATGTTCGATCTTCTACTTCGTAAGGCTTGAAGGAAAAAGTAACTACTTGATGGTCGAATTGAGGATAGAGGTAGAAGTAGCCATGCGATTTGATAAATGCAGCGCTATAACAAACGCCGGATTCTGTTATGAACCAATAACGATCCTGATCATCTGTGACGACTTCATATGGGTTTAAAAAATCGAATTCCTTTTGCATGTAGCTGTTGTAGTGTGTATTCGCCGCGGAAATACTTTTCAACGACGCGTTGATCTTCGACCAGTTTATGATAAAGGGCACGTTGAGGATCCTTGCTACCGGGCTCTTTCGATTTCATTACGGGTATCGTTTCCATATTCGAGTACGTTTTCATTTATCAAATATACCAACCTTCGAATCTTCGTTCCAAGCAAATTAACTACCAATGTCCAAACGGTAGTAACCATTGATCATATTCCGGTAAAGTAGAAAATTACATTGTTTATTACTTTTAAGATTCGAAAACATTTGTAACCCCATGGCTCCTCTTAAACCGCTGTTGTTCTGCGCTTTTTCGTTGATTTTGTTCGCGTTCCAACCTGCATTCGCGCAGACGCTCACGCCCGCGCAGACGTTCGACGTAAAGGAAGCCAAGCAGGCCGTGGCGGTGGACGCACAGCATTTTTATGTCATCAACAATAGCACGATTACCAAGCATAACAAGGCGGATGGCAAGCTCGTCGCGACCTGGGATGGAACGAAAGAGGGAATAGTCCATTTGAACAGCGGGGTCGTAATCAAGGGGAAACTGTATTGCGCAAACTCGAATTATCCCGAGATCCCGATGACAAGTTCGGTGGAGATTTTTGACGTGAAAACCCTGACGCACGTCGATACGCACAGTTTTGGCATAGCCCAGCATGGGTCGCTGACGTGGCTTGACCAAAAGGACGGATACTGGTACATCGGCTTCGCGCATTATGCGGGTAAGGAAGCGAGCGAGGGGCGGGATGTGAGGTGGACGTCGCTGGTGAAGTATGATACCGAATGGCGGCAGGTGGAAGCGTGGGTTTTCCCGAAAAACCTGGTCGATCTGTTTACGCCTAAAAGCAACTCCGGCGGTGCCTGGGGCGCGGATGGCCTGTTGTATTGCACCGGCCACGACCGTAGTGAAGTATATGTGTTAAAACTTCCGAAATCGGGCTACACTTTGCAGCATATCAACACATTGCCGGCACCTATCGAGGGGCAGGGTATCGCCATCGACCGCTCGGTGGTGGGTAAAACGTCGCTGTACGGCATTCAGCGCAGCAAACATACTGTAACTGTTTCCGAAATCCGATAATCTTTTGCATTGATGAAGGCTCATTTTTACCCATTGTTGTTTGGTATTTCCCTGATTTTGACCGGTTTTGCGCATGCGCAGGAAAGCAACTCCCGCTTCAAAACCAAAACATTGATCGTCTTCTTCGACGGCCTGCGGCCGGACTATATTACCGGGGAACAAATGCCTAACCTGTTTGCATTTAAGAAAACGGCGGCATGGGGAAAGCATCATCACAGCGTTTTCCCAACGGTAACCCGCGTAAACTCGGCTTCTTACGCCACAGGTTCCTATCCGGCCACGCACGGTCTGCTGGGCAATTCAATTTATATTCCCGAAGTGGCCCCCAACAAGTCTATTGGGACCACTTTTGCCGATTTGAGTAAAATTCCCGCGGCTACATCCGGGCCGTTGCTCACCGCCAAATCGATCGGCGAAGTACTGGCGGATGCAGGCCAGAAAATGATGGTTTTTAGCTCCGGAACTACCGGACAGGCCTTTTTACAAAACCATACTGTAAACGGAGCCGTTGTAAATCCGGGTCTGATCTTGCCCGAAGCATTTAAAAAGCAGGTTTTGGACGAAATCGGTCAGGTTAGTGAGGGTACAGATGAGGATTTGGGCAAACACAAATGGATTACCGATGCATTACTGAAATATGGCCTGGTCCAAAACGGCCCGCTAGTGAGCGCGATCTGGTTTTCGGACCCCGATGGCGCGGCGCATGAGCATGGAATCGGCTCGCCGGAAGCGGTGGATGCGATCAAATATGTCGACGGGCAATTCGGGAGAATCGTGGCTGCATTGCAATCGAAAGGTGCCGACGAACAGTTTAACGTGATCATTTCCACGGACCACGGCTTTGTTACGCATACAGGCAAGCAGGGATTGACCGATTTTTTGATCAAAGAAGGCTTTAAAAAGGATAAGGAATCGGATGATGTCGTGGTTGCTGAGGGCGCTATTTATGTTAAAAATCACGACGAAAAGGTCATTTCCGATGTTGTAGCCGCATTACATAAGCAGGAATGGGTGGGAGCGGTTTTTACGAAAGGCGCCAAAAAAGGCGACGCGCAGGGCCGGGTGAAAGGAACGCTTTCCTTCGATCTGATCCATTATAACCACCCGAAACGTTCCGGGGACATCCTGGTCGCGCCGAATTGGAATGATGCCAAAAATGACAAAGGTTTTGCCGGTACCGATTTTTCGGGCGGTGTGGCGGGCCATGGCGGTTCGAGCCCTTACGAAATCAATATCGCATTGCTCGCAGCCGGGCCGGATTTTAAGACCGGTGCAACCACCGAATTGCCGACTTCCAACATCGATATTGTTCCGACGATTCTCAATATTTACAACTTACCCAAGCCCGCAACAATGGACGGCCGGGCAGTGACCGAGCTTTTGAAAAAGCCGCAAAAAGTAAATGGTACTTCAAAAAAGCGTATTGTTCAAACAGAAGTGACGTATCCCTGGGGTACCTACAAATTATCAGCAGAAACCTCAGTTTTCGGCGAATACCAATACTTCAATTACGCCAAAACAGAACGAACGCCGCCCCGTTGAGTAGGACCGGCGTTCGCGATGATGCATTCCGGAATCAGTTTTTGGCAAATGCGATCTTAATGCTCCTTACCTCGCGGATCCAGCGGGCGGGTTTCTTATCGTTGGGCTTGATAATGCGGAACGGCCCTTCACCGGAAGGCAGCGGCTGCCCGTCTTTTTCAGTAGCCAGGAGGATCACCTGATCCGTAAATTCAGGGTCGATTTCCGCCAGCGCATAAAGCACTTCGTAGCCGTCGGCAGCGGTGATCAACGCATATTTGGCCAAATTTTCGCCCCGCAGTTTGGCGCCGGTGGTAACCCCGGCTTTTTCGAGGATTTCGATCAGCGCGACACCCTTAAACTCGTGCTCCTTGCCGTCACGGTCCTTCACTTTGTGGCTGATCTGCTTCATAGCAGCCAGGTCCGTCGCTTTCAGTTCCAGCGGCGTGGTTACTTCGCCGGAAACCGTCAGTGTAGCTGCGGTTTGCGCGTACGTGTGTGTCATGAGCGCGCATACGAGCGCTGCACACAGGAGGAGTTTGTTTGTAAATGATTTGATTCCTTGCATGTTATTGGGTTTTTGAAATGGAATGCGGGTTTGAGAAAGCGGGATTGGTAATGAATGCAGAGTCCGTGAGCATACCGAGGAATGCGATAATGTCTTGCTTTTCGCGCGGCGCAAGGCTCAGATTGCTGCCATTTTCTTCATTGGAAATATCCTGTAAAAAACTGCTGAGCGTTTCACTTTGGTGGATGTGATCACTGTAATGGTCGAGCACGGCTTCGATGGTTTTGAATCGGCCGTCATGCATGTAGGGCGCGGTAAGGAGGATGTTGCGGAGCGTGGGCACCCGGAAGCGGCCTTTATCCATGGATTGACCTGTGACTTTTTCGCGTCCAGAGTCTGTAAATGCGCTATCGAGACCATTGTTGTGAAATAACTCTTTGAATGTCTTCGGACCGCCGTGGCAATGCCCGCAGCCGGCACCGCGAATGTCGCGCTTAGGATCAGGGCCGCTATCGAAGAGCTGCATGCCGCGGAGCTCGGCTGCCGTGGGCTGGTACCGCCCGGCCAGATAGCGGTCGTAAGGCGAATCGGCGGAAATCAAAGTCCTTTCAAACTGCGCGAGTGCTTTCAGGATGTTTTGCTCCGTAATGCCGGTTTCGCCGAATGCGTTTTGAAAAAGGGCAGGGTAGGGAGCCGTTTTTTGCAATTTTCTGACTGTTTCCGCCAGCGCTTGCCCCATTTCGTGCGGATCCGCGAGCGGGAATGCGGCTTGTGCTTCAAGGCTTTGCGAGCGCCCGTCCCAGAAGAGATTACGTACCCAGAGAAGGTTGGCGAGTGACATCGAGCTGCGGGACGTAAAACTGCCGTCGACGCCCAGGCTTACCGGGCGGCCGTCGGTGAAAGCGAGTCGCTGCTCGTGGCAGCTTTCGCAGGAAAGCTTGTTGTTGGCCGACAGCTTTTTCTCGTAAAACAGCATCCTGCCCAGGTATACCCCTTCCTGTGTAGTCGGGTTGTCGGCCGGGATAACGAACCGCGAGCCGAAATTGGCCGGATATTTCAGTTCGTAAGGTGCAGGCGTTTTATGGGTAACGGAAATCAAACTGGCGAACACGCAGAAAGTGGCGCTAAGGATGGTAACAACCCACCCGGAGCCCCACAATTTGTACCGCGTTAATACCTTGCGACCTCCCGACATTGTTTTACAAATAATTGAAAACCAGGTTTACAAAGAAATTACTTCCGGCTTCGGGAAAACCTTCCACGAGGCTGTAATTCTTGTCGAAAATGTTGTTGATCCCACCTTCGACGGAAATGAATTTGTACAATTTTACCGTGGCCTTCGCATTCAGAAGTGTATAGGCGCCCGCTTTTGTACCATAGCTGGTGCTGTAACGGCTGCTATTGTTCTCCACACTGGCGAGGAGGTTGGCTACTTTCAGGAAAGAGAAGTCGGCGTAGGCGAAAACCTTATGCTCCGGCACGTTGGCGAAAAGGATCGCCGGGTTGGTTTTGTTTTTCCTTTTGATAAATGGCTTTCAATAAGTTAATCTGGGTGGTGCTCAT
>CAMLNK010000022.1 GCA_946481035.1 uncultured Dyadobacter sp.
AAGTGCCTAAAACGAAGCGGCCGCTTGCGCTTACAGCACACGAGCACAAGATTGCGGAATATTATTGCGAGGGTAAAAAGACCAAATGGATTGCCGATCATTTGCGCAGAAAGGTTTCCACCATAAGCACGATTAAAGCCAATATATTCAAAAAGCTTAAAGTGGATAACATTTTTCAGCTTAAACTCAAACTGCAAATGCATGAAGCGGGTCCCTCCAATCAACAGCCTTGTTTCACTACTTACACATAACGCTATGTTTTTATGCTATCCGTTTTTGCCGGGCGATACCTTTCCCCTTTTCGCGATGACCGCCAAAGGACAGATTAACACACTATAAAGGTACAGTTAGCAAGCGTCCAGTCCGGCTTCGATTCGGACTGGATCACTTTCTTACCAAACGATCAGGTCAGCATATCCCTCTTGTAAACCTCTCTGACACTATCATGAAAACACGTTCTATGGCTCCTCTGGCCGCTCCATCAATTTTGGTGATTTTAGAAGTGCTTATTTTTTCTGCGGGTACCTCCTACGGGCTGTTGAAATGGTTGCGGATCGGGCGTATCGAGTTTATTTTCTTTACAGTCGTGACGGCGCTGGTGGTTTACCTTCTGATCACATCGTTTCACTGGGCGAGGAACGTTTTCGCAGTCGTTTTTTCCGCTATCTGGGGAATGTCCGTTTATAATATGTCCGGTTTGCTGGCCAAACAGGCCCTTTTTTCGTGGATCTTGTTTGCCGGTGTTTTCCTGATCTCGCTTTACCTGCATTTCAGATTCATGTCGCGCAGGCAGGCCGTGTGATTATTTCAAACCTTATCTGAAAGTAAATAACAATCAAATAGAATGGCAAAAACGAACTGGTTTTGGTGGCTGGCGCTGGCAGGCTGGATGTGCGCGGGCAGCTGGTGGCATATGTGCCACGTTAAACAACTTTGTGTACCGGTGGGTGTTGCCCAGGCACCGGCGCCCCAGGTAAGCAAGGCTGAGCCACTGCCGGAGAAGCCGGTAGCCAGCCAGTCTGAGGAAGCGGTCTTCGAGCCTGTTGAGCTGCATTTTCAGACCGGCAGCGACGTTTATATACCGGTGCCGGCTGCTGGCGATTTTGTGGGTAGAGTGAAGCAGTTTCTGGCAAGTGGTGATAAAACAATATCCATATACGGGCACGCGGATAACTCGGGCAACCCACAGGCTAACGTGGATTTATCCCTGGCCCGGGCCGAACGCGTCAAAAAAGAACTTGTTGCGGCTGGTATCCCGGCCGACCGGCTCATTGTTAAAGCGATGGGGCAGCAGGCTCCTCAGGCAAACAATAACACACCCGAGGGCAGGGCTCAAAACCGCCGGGTTTCGATCATTGCAGAATAGTCTCACTTTTACCTTAACGCAATTCACATGTTTGATTTAAACCCATTGCAGCTGCCGCAGGCCTGGTGGCAGCATCTGATCATACTGATCGTTCCGGCTGTGATCGGGTACATTATTGCACACCGTAACGGAATCAAAGTGCTGTCGGTCATCAAGGATTCAATTATAAAAACGCACGCCGATCTGGACAAATGCAGTGCTGAGTTGGTATCGCTGAAAGCTTCGTCAGGCGACGACAGCCCCGAGGACCTGAAAGTGATAGAAGGAATAGGTCCCAAAATCGAGAAAGTGCTCCGGAATGCGGGTATTCAAACCTATTCGGATTTAGCGCAACTGACAAGTGCCGGGATCAGACAAATCCTGGATGCGGCCGGCAAGTCCTTTCAATTACATGACCCGGCTACATGGCCCGACCAGGCGAAACTTGCCGCAGCTGGCCGGTGGCAGGATTTGCACGAATGGCAAAAGGAGCTGGACGGCGGCAGGGAATAGGGCCCAGGCATGGACAGGCGCGAATCAATTACACACTTTGACAACTGAGACCTTATGTTTTTAGCATTAAATCCCCTTACCAGAAGCGTCGCGATATTGGAAATCATCATTCTGATGGCGCTCACATTCCTTTGTGGCTATTGCATTGGCTACCTGATCATGCGCAGCCGGATTAAGCGGTTGAAAGAATCGCGCGAGCTTGCCATAGCTTCCCTTGAGAAGTGCCACGATCAGAAGCGGCTATTGACTCTGTCGAGCACTTCCGCTTCACAGTCTGTGGCCAGGCGGGACAATTTAAAGGTGATCGAAGGCATCGGGCCTAAGATCGAGCAATTACTCTATAGAAGCGGGATATTTACTTTCAGCCAGCTTTCCGGCGCTCCGGCCATCTATATATCAAAGCTGCTCTTCGAGGCAGGCAACGGCTTTCAAATGCATGACCCGCGCACCTGGCCGGAGCAGGCCCGGCTGGCCAGGGACGGAAAATGGCAGGAGCTGGAAGAATTGCAGAACGAGCTGGATGGCGGCAGGCAGGTTTGATAGGTTGTGACGTATATCAATTAGCGTTAGTTTTAGGGCCTGCGCAATAGGCGTCAGGTTGTTTTGCAGAATACCCAAGAAAAGTGCCGGTAGAACCACCGGCAAAAAATAAACCCTCCCAATAAAATCAGCGAAAATACATTGTGGCTGTATTCCGGCCCTATTATGCATTTCGCCGCTTGCTATGAATAAATTACATGCCCTCCTGTATACGACTTTCGCTTTTGCTTTTTCATCGGGCTATTTTGCCGCAGCCAGAAACTATTTGTCACCCGGGCCGGATTCGACAACGGTCGGGTTCGAGCTGGCCCGCTTTGTCAGCTCCAATGACCGGACGCCTTTCTGGCTGCGCGCCAATCAATTCGGAACCGTCCCGACCGCCAGTCCGGCCAGCCTGATTCGTCTTTCTGCCGATCACCTGCGGGGGAATGCCGCCCCGGGCGGGGTTCGCTGGAAGCTGGGCCTGGAAATGGTGGCAAATGTTTCCGGAAAGCCCGGAATGCTTTTGCCGCAGGCCCATGCGGGGCTTCAATACAAAAACTGGGAAATATTTGTCGGCAGAAAAAAGCAATGGGTAGGGCTTGCCGATTCGACACTGGGAACGGGGTCGTATGCCTGGTCGACCAATGCAATGCCGATACCCAAAATCCAGATCGGAACCTCCCGTTTCGTTGCGCTACCCCTGTCGGGAGGATGGCTTTCCTTTCATGCATTCTATTCGGAGGGCTTCTTCGAAAGGGGCCGCCCAGTAACCAGCCATCTGAAATTACATCAAAAGGCCCTTTATTTTCGCATCGGTAAAGCGGACTCGCGCGTGAGACTGTTCGGCGGCTTCAACCATCAGGTGCAATGGGGAGGCAGATCGCCTTACGAAACCACCGGCGGAAAAATGCCGACCGGGCTTAAAAACTACTACCGGATCATTACAGGTAAGCCGGGTGACGCAAGCGCGGAGCCCAACTCATTTGATAACGGTAACAGGGTAGGTAACCACCTGGGGACTGTCGATTTGGGAATAGAAATAGAGAGCTATGCACTTTCTTTGTTTTTTTACCGGCAAAATGTCTACGAGGACGGCACACTGTATTCCCTGAGAAATATCAAGGACGGACTTAACGGGTTTCGCCTGCGACGGAAAAACTCCTACGGGGCCAATTTCGAGATTACCGAATGCGTATTCGAATTTCTCTATACCAAAAGCCAGGGCGGGGGTGAGTATGATTACGACGGACAAATTGTTCACCGGGGCTCGCTTGGCAAGGACGATTACTTCAATAATGCGCAGATCAGGGACGGTTGGTCGTATAACAACCGGTCTATTGGAACGCCATTTATTACGCCTACCACCGAGACGATATGGGCCAAGCCCCAATATGCTGATTTCTTTACGAGCAATAACCGGGTTTCGGTTTACCACGTTGGTTTAAAAGGGACCTTGTTCCGCAAAATTAACTGGATAACCAAATGTTCCTATTCCAGTAATTGGGGAACTTACGATCAGCCCTTCAAGATTTCTACCAGGCAGTTCTCCGGGTCGATTGTTTTTCAAACAAGATTTAATGCAGCGGGCCCCACCGATATTTCGGCGGGGTTTAGTGCCGACGCCGGAGCGTTGTTTCCCAAAACCTATGGTGGAATGCTCAAAATCACCAAGGCATTTACATTTCCCCAAAAACAAAGACCATAAAACGTGTCGATTGTTTTTGGGTAAATACTTCCGAAGTATTTTTTTCTATATGCCATTGATATTTGGAATAAGAAACTTGTCGCGTAAGTTCTCTATTGAAGCATGTGTAACTTTTGAAATATCTGTTTCGGAAATGGCCCGGATTAATTTGAGTTGTCGCTGGTTTTCATCAAGCATCAGCTCATGCTGATCAATTTCCGGCTCGGTGACAGGCAAGCTGCTTTCCAGGCCGTCACGAATCCGGATCAACATGCCCACTGTATCCCTGGCGTAAGTCGCTACTGCCACTATACAGTCCGGATCGGACGTAATAATGTATTCCAGGCAACTCAGCACGGCTGTGCACGCATCCATTGCTAAATATGCTTTTACTCCCGGGTGGGTATCCCGACCAGGTGTATTTAATTCCACTTGATCCATCAATGACGGGATATCATTTGAAACATCTAAACTATCATGGATAATATGTTGGTAAATAGCATCAATAGCCTCCCGGATAGTTTGAGAATTTCCCCAATCTATTTTTTTCTGAAAATCGACATAGTTCTGATAAAGTTGCTCGCAGGTTATTGCTCCCAAAAGCAGCATTTCTTTATTAGATAATTTATTTAATTCTTTCCTTATTTCGCTGAGATATTTATCCATGTTTGTGTTGATTTGGTAGAGGATGTCTTGCAAACTTACATGCACTTTCGGATACTTGTCAATCAACGTTTGGTAATAAATGAATCACAATATGTTAGGTCGTTGTATTTTTTTGATATTAATCCATTCGGTTTTGCATGGAAGCTCTCTTGAGGGCCGAGAACGAATTCGCGTGCATATGCAGGAAATTGGCGACATCTTTCTCTTTAACCTGGCTGAGAATTCGGGGATTCTGACTTAGAAACGTCTCGAAACGGGCCGGCCTGGCAAGCCTGAGAAGGGTTTGGGTATACTCGAAATTCCGCGAGTGAAAGCTAGCCTGAAGGTCAAGATATATTTGTTGAAATTCAGGATATGTCTGCCTGATCAGGTCGAAATTTTGCGTACTGATCCGGTACGCCTTGGTAGGGCAGGTGGCTTGCATGGTAAGCTGGGAGGGTTTGCGGTAGAGAATGCAGTTCTCGGAGAAGACCATATCTCCGTGCCTGAAAAACCAGCAGGTGGTTTCAGATCCGTCGGGTCGCTTAAAGAAGCTTCTGACGCAACCATGGACGACAAAATGGATATATTCCTGGTGTGTTTCAGCTACGAGAATGGTCTCGTTTTCATTCAGGTAGGTTAACCGAGTAGATTTTAAAAGGGCCTCCCATAGTTTTGAATCATGCTTTACCTGGACGGATTCCGGTAGGAGTGCGAAAAATTCAGTCATTTAACCGAAGTTCACTGGGATAATTGACATCGGAAAGTTAGATAAGTCGCAGGCGTCAAACATTGTCGGGCCGACTTAGGAGCTAAAACGGAAGTATAATAGATGACTAATTATAAGCAGGAAGATTCCCATTCTATCGATGTCTATCAGACTATCCGGAGCGGCGTTCCTGAGCAATGCGATAGTATTTGACTTGATTTGTATTTTTCTTATATCTAAGGGTGGATTTTTTTTGCGGGACAGCCGCGTGAAGTAGAAATATTTTTAAGGTCGCCTCGCCTGCGCGTGTACGGCAGGTCCCAAATAATCGAAAGGGTTATTAAGTTAGGTTTTAGATGTGATTTCAAAGCCTTTGTCGATGATGATCAGTTTTTTAACTTACAAAAATAATTACTTTTAATAGTCTGATAATGATTCATTTTGTAGAATGAATTTGATATGTGTCTGGCCGATGAGCTACTTGTATTGAGATTTTGTGGCAAGATAGTTGATTTGCTCGAATATATTCTAGATATAACTTTCAGGTCTGCTTAACCGAAATGGTTAACTTAGATTCTCCGATCGCGTAATATGAATTCCCTCGGAAATCACGACCAAACGCACGCAAATGAACAGACTCTCGCCGAATTTTCAATGGACTTTAACTTTGACTACGATTATCTTATTTCTAAACCTGAATTCAATTCGGTTTGGCCCGGCCACGGGTATGGCTATATGTAAGATCTTCTTGCCGATTTTTTGTGCGGCGGCAATCTTTGGATTATACGTGGCTATCAGTAAAAAAATGTCCGATCTACATGAAGATTGTTTCATGATTTTGCATTGGGGATTGATGATGTCCTGTCTCGCATTGGTTTTTTTTAGTACCTGGGGACTTTGTCATAATTGATTTGATTTAAAATCGGCGGGCGCATCGTTTAAGCGGAATGTGTTGCCGGCCATCTGCTCGATTAACCTTCAATTTTAATATGTAATGAGACGAATAGTTATTCAAATGAGCATGGCCTTGGCTTGCTTTTCTTGCAGAGTTCACAAAGTAGGCAATGAGCCGGTTTTCGGGATTTATGAAACAATAGAACGGCATCAAAAGCAGATACCTGGATCCATTCACACGTTAACACTAGGCCACGATAGCACTTTTTTATTTGTAAATAAGCTGGACAAAGTATCGCCTCAATGCAAAGGCAAATGGAAAGTAGCCGGTGGTAATATAATTTTGCTGGAATGTGAAGAAATAACCTACTCCTACGAAGTGCTGTCAACTAATTATATGGCGCAGAGAAAATATCAGATTTATATACTTCAACAAGATAAGCTGAAATATAATAACATAATTCTGGCAAGGAAAAAGAAATAGGTGCGACGGTTTCTGTTTACTGGCTATAATTCGGAATTTAACCAGAATTTATTCTTGATTTTCGTATTACTAGCATGTTTATATTTGTTAATAGTGCTTAGGTTCTATTCAAAACACTATCAACAGCTATGAAAATTTTATATGATCATCAGATTTACACTAACCAAAACTACGGGGGTATTTCACGGTATTTTTACGAATTGTCAAAGGGAATTGCTTCGCTTGGAAATGATTGCCGAAATAGTATTTATTTTTCGGAAAATGAATTTACTTCCGATAAACAAATTTATCGTTCCAGACCGTTTATTCCCTTTAATTTCAAGGGCCGCAGAAGGGCAAAAGAATTCCTTAACCGGTTTGTTTCCCGACGGGCGCTTAAAAGCGGGAGCTATGATATCTTTCATCCTACCTATTACGATACTTACTTTTTAAAAGGTGCGATACCCAGCAAGCCTTTCGTGGTAACCTTCTATGATCTGATCCACGAGAAATTTTCCGGCCGTTACCCGGGCCTTCTCACCAACATGGACGAAGTAATTTCAAACCGGATTAGGCTGCTCAACAATGCCTCGCAGATTATTGCCATATCTCACAGCACCAAAAGGGACCTGATCGATTACTACGGCGTTCAGGAGGACCGGATCCGGGTAACGCATTTGGCCAGCTCGCTCTCCGCCGACCCTTCGCCCCCTTATCCCGGCTTGGGGGACTATATCCTGTTCGTCGGAAGCCGGCTGGGTTATAAAAACTTCCTGGTGTTTCTTGAAGCGGTTTCCCCGCTATTGAGGCAGGAGAAAGGGCTAAAACTCATCTGCGCGGGTGGGGGAATGTTCACAGCCGATGAACTGGCGCGCGCCGTTCAACTAGGTGTGGCAGAGCAGCTCAAACAGTTGCCGATCGATGATAGTTGTCTTGCGACGCTTTATAAGAATGCCCTTTTCTTTGTATTTCCAAGCCGGTACGAAGGTTTTGGCATACCTGTGCTGGAAGCATTTAACTGCGGTTGCCCCACAATTCTGAGCAATGTTGCCTCCCTTCCAGAAGTTGGCGGAGCAGCTGCATTGTACATTAATCCCGAGGATCCCGGTGATATTCTGCAAAAATGCGAAACGCTTTATAACGACGCTGAGCTGCGTGAGGAATTCAGAGCGAAAGGGTTTATGCAAGCCTGCCGCTTTTCCTGGCAGCAAGTGGCGCGTAAAACCCTGGACGTTTACCAATCTGCGTTATGAAAGTTGCGATCATCACGGGAATATCAGGTCAGGACGGAGCCTACCTAGCCCGGCTTCTGCTATCGAAGGGGTACAAGGTTGTGGGTGTGGTCAGGGATCTGAACCGCCATTTAACCGGATTGGAGTATCTGGGGATCGTTGGCGAGGTGGTGCTCGAACTGTGCGATTTGTGGGAGCAGGCTTCGATCTTACGGCTGCTGGCCAAACATCGTCCCGATGAAATATACAACCTGGCTGCCCAAAGCTCTGTCGGGCTCTCGTTTGAGTATCCGATCGAGACGATCAAGTTCAATTCAGTATCGGTTTTGAACTTTCTGGAAGTAATCAGGCTGTATGACAGCAGGATCCGGTTTTACCAGGCATCGAGCTCGGAGATGTATGGGGCTGTTACCGAATTGCCCGTGCGGATAGATTCGCCCATGCACCCGTTAAGCCCCTACGCGGTAAGCAAAGCATCGGCATTCTGGATGATCGTCAATTACCGGGAAGCCTATAAGCTGCATTGCTGTACCGGTGTACTTTTTAATCATGAATCGTATCTGAGATCATCGAATTTCTTTGTAAAAAAGGTAATTGTCGAGGCAATTAAAATGCTTTCGGCCCCTGAGAAGCTGCTCAGGCTCGGCAATTTAAATGTAAAGCGCGACTTCGGGTATTCTCCCAAATATGTGGAGGCAATGTGGCTGATGCAGCAGACCCCGATTGCAAAGGATTACACGATTTGCTCGGGGCAAAGCATTTTTTTGAAAGACGTAGTCTATCATGTCTTCGATAGACTAAATCTGGATCGCAGCCGGATCGTAATCGACGACGAACTTAACCGACTGACGGACATTGAAGACATTTATGGCGACAAGCATGATGCCTGCCGCGATTTGGGTTGGGATTATAACCTGGGCTTTTGCCAGGTCCTTGACATGCTTATCGAAGAAGAAATCCGCAATTCTCCGGCACGTTTGCCTGTGAGCCGAATAAGGTCCGTTTGATACCGGTAGTTTAATTTGTCCAGTTTATTGTCACATGTGGGATCTTGATCTTTGTTTTTATGTTTACCGATGTCTTTTCAATAACTTCCAGTGCCCGAAGCCGAAGGCAGTTTAGGAATATATTCTTATCGTTCCTATTCAGGGGCGGTGCATTATTGAGCTCGCTTTTGATGGTCCCCTTGTGTCTTTCATTTCTTTCGGTCTCCTCCTATGGAACCTGGCAGGTGATCTACTCGATATTCAGCTGGACAACCTTTTTCGATTTTGGCTTGGGTAATGGCTTGAAGAGCCGGCTTTCCGAAGCGATCGCCCGGGAAGATTTCCCATTGGCAACCCAATACGTAAGCACGCATTACTTAACATTAATACTAATAGCGCTTATTTTGGTGGGCCTTTTTTCAATCGTACATCCATACATCAACTGGCATGCATTGCTAAATGTGGGGAAGGACGAAATTTACCTTACCCGGCTTATTGGGATCGGGATCGTAATTTTTGCAGCAAGGCTTGTACTGGACTCCATAAATAGTATCCTGCTGTCCTATCAAAGGGCAGCGGTTGTGCAGTTAAATACCTTTCTGGGTGCCGTGCTTTCGCTGGCAGGCGTGTGGTTGCTGACGCATATGAATGTCCGGCAACCGCTGCGGCTGCCCATGTTAGGGCTGGTTATTTCTTTAATGCCTACCATGCTTTCGCTGGCGGTTAGTTTCTATTATTTCCGGGGAGAATTTGCTGCAATTCGTCCTTCCATTCGCAGGTTTTATAGCCCCTATGTGAAACGTCTTTTTTCATTGGGAGGGCAGTTTTTTATTATTCAAATCGCTGCCTTGGTCATTTTTTCAACGGACAGTTTTCTAATTGCGCACTTGTTTGGTCCTTCCCAGGTAACGCTTTACAATGTGGTCGCCAAGTTTTTCAGTTGTTTTACTATTGTGTGGAATATCATTATTACGCCTTATTGGGTTGCATTTGGGGAGGCATACCTGAAACGGGACTACACCTGGATTAAAAAGACCGTTTCGACCCTTCTGGGGCTCTGGCTTGGCCTGGTTTTAGCATTGCTGGTTGCGGTGCAGGTTTCCGACCAGGTTTACCGATGGTGGGTTGGGGATCAGATATTTGTTCCCCGTGATCTGTCGCTGGCGATGGCTGCGTCGGTCGCTATAACTTGTCTTTCAAATATCTTTGCCTATTTTGTTAACGGCGTCACCAAAATTCGCCTTCAACTCGTTATTGGAGTCATCGCAGCGGCAGCCAATATTCCACTAGCTGTGTTCTTTTCCAAAACCCTGAACATGGGATTGAAAGGAATTATTCTGGCAACTGGTGTATGTATTTCCTTTACCACACTCCTTGTTGCGATCCAGTATCATAAAATCATTAATCGTAGGGCGTCCGGGATATGGGACCGCTAGATGGGCGGCCGCTCTCTCCTTAAATTTTACTATATTGCGGGAATTTGAAAGGCTGATGGAAAATGCTTTATTGAGTAAAAATGTAACTGTGTATGTATGGAAAAGTGACTGTTCTCGTTGTTGAGGACCAGGATATTGTTGCCTGGACTTTGAAAAGAATTATTGGAAAAGTGATAAAGGAGGGGGCTATTATGTTAGCTTCGAATTTTCGCGATGCGGTTGACTTTTTATCCACTCGCCGGGTAGATTTAATTTTGCTTGATGTGGGTGTGCCGGGAGGAAATTCGGTGAATATGATTTCCGAACTTCGAAGCATACAGAAAGATGTACGTGTGCTTGTCAATACCGGATTGCCCGAACAGGAATATTCGGCCGCATATCTTGCTGCCGGTGCAAACGGTTTCTTATCAAAACGCGATTCGCTTGATACGATTGCAGAAGCCATTGAAACCGTTATGAGTGACGGGAAGTATGTAAGTGTTGGTGCTATTCAGGAAGCTGTTGCTGACTCCTCGCAGGAGACTGCATGCTGCCCGAAGTACTAATTTAGAGCGGTCGAATGCCGGGTTTGCATTATGGTGGGTAGATTTTTATCGCTATTTCTTTGTCTTTACTTTTTTATAAGTCTAAACTTTGCAGGCGCTCAGCCGCGGTACAGGATAGAACATTTCACCGCCGAAAACGGTCTTCCTCAAAATAGTGTCAAAAATATTTCCGTCGGGCAATATGGCTACATTTGGCTTGCCACCGAGGAGGGGCTGGTCCGATATGATGGTCGGAACTTTGTTGTTTTTGACCGCCAACGGCTTAAAACCAGTAGCGATCGGATCATTGGTATTCAGCCTGCGAAACGTAATACGGCAGGTTTGAACCGGCCGTTCTCATCGGCAGCGGCGGACGTTGCGATTGCTAATACCGCCTCAAACGAAGGTATTAGGATCGCGAAAGGCGTCGCCGTCTACGATTCAACGCTTTTTAGGGGGTTGTACAAACGTATGCAGGCGTTGCAGGAACCCGGGCGGCATCTTTACGTGATAAAGGGGATTCCCGACTACTGGGGGAACTCTCAGATCAACGGGGACAGGTTTCTGTTTAACCCCGGGATGGAAGAGGGGGCTTTTTATATCGTTGATAAAGCCAAAATAGTATCCTATCAAAACTGGAAAAAAAAATATGAAATAGCATATCCTGCCAGCAGATTCTCGGACTACTTCTGTAACAACGGAGCCATATATCAGCTGTCAGGCCCGTCGAAAGTGGTGAGAATATCCCCGGCTGGCGCGAACGAATTTACAATCTCGGGAGATTCGTTGCCATCAACGGGCCGAAAGCGTACGCAGGAAAAACTTTATTGGAATACCAATACCGATCAGGCGTTTTTGTATATCGGAAATTCCTTGTATTACCTGCGGCCCCGTGGCGACGGAGGATTTGAAAGGAAATTGCTAACGACGCAGCTTGATCTGAGCACCAATCACATAGGCGTCGTCTTTTATGACTTAATTCACGAAAAGATCTATCTGGGGAGCAGTACCAGGGGGCTTTTTGTGTTGTCTAAACAGCGCTTTACTGTTGTCAATCCGGAAGGCGAAAACAATGAACAGATATTTTACGCACAGCTGCCGTTCGGTTCCAACCTTGTATTAACACCGACCGGTTTGGTTTTGGGAAAACAAACGACGGGCGGGGAAAAGTATCAAAAGAGCCGCGCATTGTTGGCGCGATTAAACCCCTCGGATAAACGGGTTATTCTGCGCGACCGGGATGGGCAAATCTGGGTAAAGAATGGGCCGGCCCTCTACCGGCTGAACCCGGATGCGACCCGGCTGACTGCCTCCTGGAATTTTTCCAACGAAATCAAGGCGATTCGCCAGGCGGGGGGAAAGCAAATTTATGTGGGCGTTATCAATGAAGGGATATACAGCGTCGATCCGCTGGCCCCGCTGGTAAAAGCGGTGCCGGTCGGAGATCAAATGCCCAAGAGCATAACTTTCCTCGAATCGGCGCCCGATGGCACGCTGATCATCGGTTGTATCGATGGTCTTTATACGCGGGATGCTAAAACGGGTTTATTCGGGCTAGTCCCGGGGACCAAGGGGCTTTATATCAAAAGTATCCACCCAACCAAAGGCGGAAAATTCTGGATTACGGCCAAGGAGAAAGGCTTGATGTTCCTCGATGGTAAAACCATATCTGCATTTCCGCTCGACAATGCCCGAAATCTGACCAGCGCGCATTGTGTCGTCGAGGATGGGCTCGGCTTTCTGTGGATTCCCACTAATCGGGGTTTGTTTCGCTTTGCGGTCAGTGATCTGATGCGCTATCTAAGAGAGTCCTCGCGGCCGGCGAAGAATATAGAAGCGCCACCTCCTGCGGGGAGCACGCGGGAGCCGGTGTACCAATATTTTACGGCGAAAGACGGCTTTTTGAGTAATGAGTTTAATGGAAGCTGCCAGCCTTGCGGTGTTAGGCATAGCAACGGCGAAATATCGTTGCCCACCCTTGAAGGGCTGGTTTGGTTTAATCCAAAGGATTTCTTGCGGACGACTGTGGACGCTCCGGTGCTATTGGATGGCGTGACGGTGAAGGATCAGGCTGTTGAGCTTGCAAACGACACGGTGCGACTGCCAATTGACCCTGAAACGATTGAATTCAGGTTTTCAACACCTTTTTTTGCGAGCCGGAACAGTCTTAATCTTTCCTATGCGCTGATGCGGGAAGACGCGGATATCTCGTCGGCGTCCTGGCAGACGTTTGAGGGAAAAAACCTGAATGTGAGGTATTCGGTGCTTCCTTCTGGCGTCTATACGCTCATTGTCAGGAGGTTGTCGGGTAGGCCAGGTGGCGGGTATCTGACGACCCGAATTCTGGTTATTGTCCCGGAATGCTGGTACGAAACCTATTGGGCCAAAGCCATGATAGTCCTGATTCTGCTTGCAATCACTTACACGG
>CAMLNK010000023.1 GCA_946481035.1 uncultured Dyadobacter sp.
ACAATGAAAAAACAATTCTGTTGGACAAATAAGGCTCCTTACCCGCCGCATTGAACCACGGAACGAATCGCATGGTGCGGGTATTGAGGTAGTTAAGCCCTCCGCCATAAGTCCCTATCCACAGATTACCATATTTATCCTCCGTGATAGCCCTTACGTCGTTCGCATTGATCGAGCTGTTGCCCGGTATGAAATTGCGGAACTTCCCTGTCCGTTCATTGAGCAGGCTCAGCCCTCCCCCGTTCGTACCCACCCATACATTGCCGCGCCGGTCCTGGTAAATGACCCGCACGTCGTTTTTGCCCAGCGAATGCGGGTCCGACAGGTCATTTGCGTAGCGTTTAAAAGTATCCGTAGCGGGGTCGTAACGCACAAGCCCTTTGGAATAGGTACCAAACCACAAGCGGTCCTGCCGGTCGCGATGGGCAGCAATCACGGCGCCGTCCGGCAGCTGGCCGGGTTGTGGCGAAGCCGCATAATGCTTCAAAACTTCGCCCGAAGCGGTTGTTTTGTAAATGCCGTCCCCATCCGTCCCGATCCAGAGGTTACCGTCCTTGTCGGCACACATGCCGTAATAGCGCAAATAGCTTTCCGCGCGGGAATCGACGGTTTTTTGCTCAAACTTCCTGAATTTCTCGGGAATCGCGCTGATCAGGTAGGTTCCCTCGCCGTACGTCCCGAGCCACACATTGCGGTCCTTGTCGATGTAAAGTGATTGCACCGAGCGCTGCGTAATGCCTTTGTTGTCCTTATCGCGCACTTGCTCAAACACAAGCGCCTCCGGACGGCGCGACTCCACTTGTGATAATGCCAGCCTGTAAATGCCGCCATCCTGCACGCCGATCAGCAGGTTCTGCTGGCGGTCCTCAATGAGCGAAAGGTAAATGTCGCTGTTGTGAAATGTATGGATATGCAAATCATAAAACCGGTTTTCGGCCCTTTTGAAGAGGATCAAACCCCGGGAAGATGCAATCCACACATTACGCAGGTGGTCCTCGTAAATGGCATTGATCCGCGCCGATGGTATGCTGCCAAGGTCCAGCGGGGCTTTGACCAGTTGCCCGGCGTCATTGTACTTCCAAACCTCTATCCCACTGTCACGCGAGCCGAGCCACAGCATGCCCTGTGAATCTTCGAAGACGCTCAGAATGGAGTTCGTAAAAAGCCCCGGCAGGGTTTGCTGGTTATGGTGTGTAAATTGATGGGTTTTGATATTGAAAGAGGCAAAACCGGAGCCGTTCAGCGCGAGCCAGAGGCGGTCGCCCGAGCCTTGACTGATATCGCTCACATCATTGCCGACGCCGCTTTTGTTCCGGAATGGCTTGTACCTGCTGAAACTCTGGCTTGCCGGCACAAACTCACCGATCCCGTCCCGCGAGGAAACCCAAATGGTGCCGTTTTTATCCCGGAGAATGGATTTGACATAATTGCCCGGCAAGCTCCGGGGATTGTTGCGGTCGTATTTGAAGTTTTTGAATGCAGTACCGTCGAACCGGCTCACACCGTCGCCGGTGGCAAACCACATCAGGCCGTCGTTGTCCTGCACGATGCTGTTCACTACGCCAAACGATAGCCCCTCCCGGATCGAATAGCGGAGCACGCGACCGGCGGCATTGTCGGCAGCCTGGCCTGGAAATGCCACACAGCACAACGCCGGCAGCAAGGCCGTTAATAAATTTGAAAACACGCGTTTCATCACCCGCATAACCCACTTTTCTGACATATTTCCGAAACGAAGTGATCCTGACCCGCCCATTTTTTCACGGGCGGAACATCAAATATAACAGAATCGGCGCCGACTATTTAAAGGATACCTTCAACTTCTGCAAGGCCTGGTTCCTGAAAAACGCCACTTCCCCTTCGCCCATCCAGTTGACCTCCTGAAAAACATCCATCAGCTCCGTCACAGTGGCAATATCGCGGTGGTTAAGGACGCGGATTACATCGCCCGGCTTCATGCCCGCGCGTGCAAGAATGCTGTTCTCGGGCGCCGCTTCCACCACCACGCCCTTTTCGTCGGGCAGTCCGTAAGCCGAACGGTCGCCGAGGCCGCTTACATTCCGTAACCTGCCGCCCAGCCATGCCATTTCGGATACCGCTTTACCATCGGTCACGCTTTTGATCACCGGAAGCGGCACCTGCGCCGCCTTGCTTTTCAGTGTGGGCGATACTACGCCAAATTCCATCGGGAAGTTCACAAACCCGATTTTCAATGCCGGACTGCCCTGTTTCACCCGGTAATCGCCATGCGCGGCGTCCTCGAACAGCGGATCACCGGCCAGACTATGCGTATCGGTGCCATTCTGACGGGCTTTTTCCAGCGCCGGCTGATCGGGAAAAAGGTTATAATCCACCTCCTTACCCCATTCTTTCACCCTGATCGGCGCGTAAGGCTTCGTCACGATGTTTTTCCGGAACACATCCCCGCTTTGCGCAAACCAAACGTGCGGATGAAATGAGTTGTTGACCATGATATTGTTCTCGACCACCCGATGAAAACCTTCGCGCAGTTTCAAACCGCCATTCAGGCACAAATTGTTGTAAATGTGATAGTTGGAACTACCATCATCGAGGCCGATATCCCACCCGTGGTCGCAGCGGAAGCGGTTGTTGCGAATGACGATCGTTTTGCCTGCGTCCAGCAGGATCAGTTCGGGATGGGCTGCGGCGAGGCTGTCCATTCTTTCACGCGACGGATGCCAGAACCGGTCGCGGCCCCAGGAATTGAACGAGCCGTGGTCGCCGGTTTCGAGCACAGTATCGAATACATCGTTGAACTCGATCAAATGCCCTCCCCACGTGCCCTCGCTCACGTTGATGCCCGCCCGGGGGATGTTGTAAATCGTATTGCGGCTCACGGTAATGTCCATACTCATCGAAATCTCCACACCGGCAATCTGCTTCTCCACGCGCCCGAGGCCGTGCATGAGGTTATCATAAACCCTGCATCCGGCCGGGTAATTATTGGTTTTAGGGCCGGGAACCTTGTCTATTCGCTCGTAGGGTACCGATTGGTTGTATTCAAAACTCGGCGAGCGCACCGCGGCAGGATCACCCACAAAGCATACCGCGCTGGCGCCTGTTTCTTCAAAATGGCAACCCGATACTTCTCCGCCCCTGTTATAATTGCTGAAAAACACACCGTTACCACCCACCGCATTGAAATGACATTGGCGAATGGCGCAGTTTTCGGTGCCTTCCAGCAGCACCGCGCCGCCCCGGTAAATGGCCCAGTCGCTTCGAAGCAACGGCTCTTTGGTTTCCATAAAAGTCCGGAGCGTGTGCGCAAGCTCCAAGCCTTCGATATGAATGTTACGGACCGGCTTTTGTGCCGAGCCGCGGAATTCGAACAAATGCCGGATCTGCGGGGAAATTACTTTCTGCGCATCCGCAGGCGCATACACGTAAAGCGTGCGCGAGGGCACATCATAATACCATTCATCGGGCGCATCGAGCTCTTCGAGGAGGTTTTCGATAAAACGGTACTTATCGTGCATGCCCATCTGACGGTTATTCTGGTAACCACCTTCGAGCGCGAGCGTGGTATCCCCGGTCTTGCCCGTCACCCGGTAGTGGTAATCGCCCCATTCGTGCTTGTGCATGGCATGGATGAATGCGCCCTCCGGCTTTTTCCAAGATTTGATTTTGGCAGGTGAAAGCACGTCGGCCGAGTAGCCTCCGAAATGGCTCGCGGCCGCATCGAAATTCGGGTAGCGTGCCATATGCAGCTTTTTCTTGCCTATAAAAAGCTGGTCGAAAACATAATCGCCGCTAACGACTGCCTTGCTGATATTTCCTTTGTATTCCAACCATTTAACCGGTATAACTGCCGCGCCGCTAATCGTCACTTTTTCGCCCGGGTAAGCCTTGTACGTCACTGCCTGGCCCTCCGCCCGCGAATCTTCCGGCCCGAAAACCACCGGTTTGGAAAGGTAATAGGTACCGCCCCGCAGAAACACGGTAACCGCCCCACGCAGCCCCCTGACCTTCGTACGCGCCGCTTCAACAGTCGCCAAAGGCTTTTCCCTCGAACCTGGGTTACGATCGCTGCCATTTGGCGCAACGTAAATGTCCGCCGCCAGCAATGCGTTTGTAAATACTGTGCATACAGCGCACAATGCAATAGTTATCAGCCTTTTATAATTTTGATTCATAACTAAAAAGCACGATACCCGTCGGTACCGGCTGCAATTCTTTCTGATTGATGTTAATTGTTATTTCAATGTACGGATATAGGCCAACAAATCTGCTACCTGCTGGTCGGAGTACGTATCGATGAGCCCTTTTACCATAAACGACCGGCCGCCGAGAGTGCCCTGGCTTTTGATCTGATCCGCCGGAATGAAAGTTTTGGCCCCACCCATGAATGCGAGCGTGGTACCCCGGTTGTCCTGGCCCACCAGATAGCCTTCAAAATTAGTCCCATCCTTTTTACTCACCCGATACACCGTGTAACCGCTTTCTACGGCCGCATCGGGATCGAGAATGGCCGTCAGCAATGCCTCATGCTCCCGGCTTGCGGAGCCATCGAGCGAAGGAGCTATATTTTGCCCCTTACCGCCCACCTGATGGCAGTTCAGGCAGGTCTGGAACAATACCTGGCCCGCTGCGGGGTCGCCTTTTTGCTGCCTGGCGACGGCCATATATTTGTGCAGCCTCGTTTTGAACGCCTTCTTTTTCTCCGCCTCCACGGATTTGGCGCGGGCGAGCAAGCCCGTTGTTTCCGCGTTCCGGCGAACGGAAACCAGCCGTTCGGCCGTCGGCACGTCCAGGGAGCCGCTCAGTTGTTTATTCTTAATGAGGTAAATCAAAAGGTCTGCGCCTGCCGGCGAAGATGGCAGCATTTTTGCTAACTCCGCTTTTTCAATGCCGTCGAGCCGAGGTACCCACTTTTGCGCCGCCAACCGGGCCGCCGCCGGGTCGGTCTTTGCGAGCGCTAGTAATGCCATCGTCCGGACGTCGAAACCATAGCTGGCATTATTCACGGATTTCACTAATGCATTCTTGCCCAATGCGGGATCTGCGTCGATCGCCTTCAATGCCAGTTTCACGGACGGGGCGGGCATATCGCGGTCCAGCACTGCCAGCACCTGTCCTACCGAATGCCGCATTCCAAACCTTCCAACCGCATCGAGGCCAAGATCAACTTCGGCCCCATCACTACTTTTCAAAAGCCGCGACACGGGTGCTGCGAGCAGGCTATTCAGTTCCGGCGACTGAACCTGCGCCTGGTTTTCGATCGCAAAACGGACGTACTCCGTCGCCTGCGGCGCGTCGAAAGCCGGTTTGATCATTGCCACGATATTTTTATTGGACAGCATGGCCGCAATGCCCGTAAACGTTGATTCATCGATTTTTTCAATATGAGCCTCCGGCCAGAAACGCAGGAATGCCTCCTCCCGGTCGTCCTTCGGCAACGCCTGCGTCGCCCATAGCAAATTTTCGACGGGTGCCGACTTCACATCTGCACCTGAAATAAAGCGGCTCAATGCCTCCGAATGCTTTTCGAGGGCCATTCGTGCCAAAAACCTTTCAAAACGCCGCTCATACGGCCCGCCGAGCGCTTCGCCCGGCAACTCCGGCTTGCAGGCTTCGATAAGCATAGTGATACCCGCTCTGTCCAGCTCCGCCGTCTCGCCCAACGTACGCAACACCTGCGAACGCACCGCGGGATCGGAATCCGCGGCAGCTATTTTCACAAGCGCAGCGATTTCAGCACCATTCAATTTAAAACTGCCTAGCGACCGTACCGCCTCCCGCTGGATATCGTCCGAAGATTCAGCCAGGAGGTTTTCTATCAGCGCCGCATCGAAATGCTGCAAACTTTCGAGGCACCAGAGTGCATGAATCCTGCTGGCATCGTCGGCCGTCCGGTCGGCTGCTATGGCCGTGATCGCCGGAATCAGCGCATTGGTTTCCTCACCCGGCCGGTCGGCAATCTGGTGCCAGGCAGCCCGTTTGGCCCAGAGCGATGGCGAACGCAAATATTCTGGCAACGCGGAAGCGGACATGTTGTAGAAATCAGGAATGTCCCTCGGCTGCTGGCTCACATGGCGTATCCGCCAGATCCGGCCGTGCGTCTTGTCGCGGTCGGGGTGCGTGGTAGGCAGCTCATTATGCGAAACGATCTTGTTGTACCAGTCGGCGATATACAAACAGCCGTCCGGCCCGAACTCCGCATTCACCGGCCTGAACCAGTCGTCGTCGGAGGTAAGCAAATCGGGCAAATGCGTTGCGGACACGGTACCATCACCATTCCTGACGATCCTGACTGCATTAACCGAACTCGTAATCGGGTTCGCCAGGAAAGCCACATCGTGGAATGCTTCCGGAAACGAGCCCGAAGCATCATCTGCAAACGCCGTTCCCGAAATACCCGTACCGCCGACCCGAAACGAATGCAATGCGGGCATAAACGGCTGATAAGGCCTCAACTTTTCATTGCCAATACCGGGGAAAGCCGTTCCCGGCTCCATAGGCACCACCGAATAGCCCAGGTCGTTGGCCTCCGAACCGTACCACTGCCCGTTCCCCCGCAGCTGGAAGCCCCAGATATTGTTCAACCCCACACTCACGAGCTCCATTTTCCGGCCATCAGCCGTGAAACGGCCTATTTTGCTAAAATCGATTTTCAAACTGTCGCCGCTTACCAGCGATTTCACACGCCCTTTGTTGAGTGCCCCGTGGCTGAAATGCACCCAGTTTCCCGGCGCGCGTACGAGCACGTGTGCCATCGTATGCGTATCCGTAAACCCGAAGCCCGTGAAAAGCGGCACCCGCTTGTCGGCCTTGCCGTCGTTATCCGTATCGGCCATAAAAAACAGCTCCGATCCCTGGGCGATATACGCACCGTTGCGGTACGGCAGGACGCTCATCGGGATGGTCAGTCCATCGGCCCAAACCGTCGGTTTCGCAGTACCTTTTCCGTAGATATCCGAAAGCACAATGACCTTGTCAGTCCCCCTGATCTCGCCTTTGTAAAGTTGCAAAACACGTTTGAAATTGGGGTGGTTGCGCTGCGCATGCTCGTCGTCCATGAGTTTGAGCAGATCATCCCACTGAATGTCCGAAATCGGGTCGAGCGGGTACATTCGCGCCGTCTGCGTCCACAACCTCCCTGCATCGTCGAACGTCAGGTCGATCGGGTTGATGACGCTATCCCGCTCGCTCGCGACCAGCTCCACCACAAACCCTTCCGGCACATGAAACCCCGCCAGTTCCTGCTCCGGCGTATTCGCGATCCTGCGCGCGGAATGGGTCTTGTCCTGCGCGAAAGCGGGCGCCAGGCATGCTACCGCAACAATTAAGAATGCACCAAAGGAACGTTTGAACGCCAACATAGAGAGCGGGGTTAATGATCCGAAGTTTTCCAGTAAGTCAGGTATATCAAAGCAATCGGGCACCTGTTATCTACCTAAAACGAAAACTCATTGATACTGGCCGGTTAATAAATGGGTGTATTAAAACTTTCGGTAGCAGGCTTATCCCTATGCCCTAATGCTTAAAGGAAAATTATCCATTTGAAAAACTTTCATCAACAAAAACTATGAATGAAGCGCTTATCTTTTTAGAGCAACGAGTCTTCTGTCAATCATTTATCGCCGACGTACTTTCCGGCTTCACTACCTCTTTCGTATTCCTCTTTGCCCTTTTATTTTTGTTTCGCCCGAGGATAAAAATAGCACGACAGATCGCGACGCACGTGAAGGCCTATGGCGGTCGCTCGAACAAGTGGTATTGCTTCAAAATCATCAACAGGTCGTTTTTCAGGGCATTTGATCTTCGTGTGGAGGTTACTCAAAAGATACCTGTCACCGGCCCTGAGGGCAAAACGAACCATCGGACTGTTCCACTCCCGCTCGTAAAAGATCGGTATAATTACGTGGCCCCTTTCAGAGTTGGTGAAAAATCCGAATACGCACTTTGGTTTCTCACCACAGACGATATTTTGACAATACTGAACGAGAATGAGCATCACGTCATCGAACTAAGGGTAATTTGTAAACATGAACTCACCGGTTTAGGAAGCGTATTCGTAAGGACATACTCAAAACACGATATAAAGGAAGGCACCTTCAAGTCAGGTAATACATTTGAAATTGTAAATTGAAATCCGTATCATTACATTACTTTTGATCCATCACGGTTAAAATTAAAACTGCTATGAAACTAGACATTATTGTGATCTAAACCCTGCCGGGGATATTCAGATCAAACTAAAATGGAAACAGGCGCCTCATGCGAGGTGCCTGTTTTCGGTTTGTTGCGTGGAGAATTGTATTATTATGACGCTCAAACCAGCTACAACCATTGTCTTTTCTTTCAACGGCAATGCATTATCCCTTCTATCAACCACTTCCAATCCATCCTGCCATTCCGCATCGCAGGAATCCAAAACCTTAACCCAATTCGCACCGTTCCGGGGCAGTGTAACCTCTGCATCCTCCTCTCCTAAATTAAAGATACAAGCCAACTCCTCGCGCTGGTCGGCGCTCCGGCGGTAGAGTACCAGGCATTCATCACCGACAATATCCACACGTACATCATTCTTCGCGAAATGGCGCAAAGCCGGGTGCGATTTGCGGAGGGCGATCAATGCGCGGTGCCAGCGGAGCAATACTGCGTGCCGGCCGGTGCCGGGCTGCGACCAATCCAGTTTCGATTGTGCGAAAGTACCTTCGTCTTGCGGGTTGGGCGGGTCTTTTTCCCAATTGTAATTTTCAAATTCCTTGCGGCGGCCTTCTACTACTTTGCGGATCAACTCTTCATCCGAATGGCTGACGAAGTAGAAAAATGGCGTTTGAGCACCGAATTCTTCACCCATGAACAGCATAGGCAGGTATGGCGCAAGTAGCATCGCCGCGGCGGCGAGTTTTTGCCTTTCAAAATTCACCAGCATGCTGAGCCGCTCGCCCCCTACCCTGTTGCCGATCTGGTCGTGGTTCTGGTTGAATACCACAAACTTTTCACCCGGGATACCCGCGGAGGAGGCTCCGTGCCGGCGTTTGCGGAATGTCACATACTCGCCGCTATGAACAAAGCCGTCGGTATACGCCTTGCCCCATTGCCGGATGCTGCCAAAGTCTGCGTAGCGGTCGCGGCCAGCGGGGTCGAGAAGCACATATAATGCATGGTGAAAGTCGTCGAGCCACTGGGCGTCGAAATCCCAGCCGCCGTTTTCGGGTGATTTTGTCACTTTCGGACTGTTGAGGTCGCTTTCAGCGATGAGATAGAAGTTGCGGCCCATTCGCTGGCGCAATGCGCGGAGCTCGCCGGAGACCAGCTCCCAGAAATGCACGGCACCGTTGTCGAACATCATATGCACGGCGTCCACGCGGAGGCCGTCGATGTGGTAGTTTTCATACCAATGCAACACCGCATGGCAGAAATACGCCCGCACACCGTCCGACCACGCACCATCGAGGTTGATCGCATTACCCCAGGGCGTAGCATATTGATCCGTAAAATAAGGGCCGAACCGCGGCAGATAATTACCCTCCGGACCGATGTGGTTAAAAACCACGTCTAAGAAAACAGCTATTCCCTTCGCATGTGCGGCGTCGACCAATGCTTTCAGGCCGTCGGGACCGCCGTAGCTGTTTTGTACCGCATAGGGAAACACCATGTCGTAACCCCAGTTGCGGCTACCCGGAAATTGCGAAACGGGCATTAACTCAATTGCATTCACGCCCAGTTCCGCCAGGTAGTCCAACTTTGAAATAATGCCTTCGAATGTGCCATCCGGCGTAAAAGTGCCGGTGTGGATTTCGTAAAACAGCAGCTCTTTCAACGGCAGGCCTTTCCATTCAATATCCCGCCACGGATATGCATGGTGATCCACCACGGCCGAAGCGCCATGCACGCCATCGGGCTGGTAATGCGATGCCGGGTCCGGGTAGGCCTCCCCTTCTTCGGCTGCGAATTGGTAGCGGGTACCGGGCGAAATGCCGGCCAGTTCGACCGTAAAATATCCCTCGTCGTCCTTCTGCATTGCCTCGGAGCGGCCGTCTGTTATCACTTGCATGGTGGCCTTTTCGGGCGCCCAGACGGTGAATTTGCAATGGTTTGTAAAGTAGTTAGCACCTGTAATGCGCATGGTTATATCGAAGCTGTGTTACATAAACTTCCGCGCAGCGTCACTAAAATTGTGCCTCCGTTTCCCGCAACAAAAAAGGAAACCTGTTACCGGCTTCCTTTTTTGTCTGTCATCCTGTCAGGGCGAATTACCAGCCCATATAGTAAGTATCGCTCAGCCACGTCGGACGGGCGAGGTGAAAGTGCGATTCCAGCATCTTCTCGGCTTCACAGAATGCGCCTTCTACCCAGCCCTGCTGATCGGAATAGGCTTCGCCTACGACGTAGATATTCTCATCCGTATCGGGCTTGCGCATATAAGGCATCACATTCCAAACCGCCACGCCGGCTTTCCACGCATGGTACCCGGCTCCGAACGGATCGTCGGACCAGTCGCGGAAATAAGTGACGTAGGGTTCGGGGATTTCTACCTCGGCACCATGCAATTCGCGCAGCTGGTTCATAATCTCATTCACCATCAGCTGCGTAGCCTGCTCTCTTTCGAGCGCTTTCAGCTCCACAAGCGACGCCGATGCAGCCGCACTCACTTTGAACAGCACTGTATCATCCGATAGCGCCTTCCAGAACGTTTCCGTTTCCATATCGCCATAGCTGCCGAGCAGCATCGAGTTGTCGTTCTGCGGATCGGTACCGAAATAGTAGCATTGGCGCATGGGCAAATCGGTAATCGAATGCCCCGAGTCGATACCCAGCTTTTTCCACCACGGCTCGCGGAAGCCCATCAGGATTTTGAATGCAGGCTCCATGATCACCGAGCGGATATTGCGGTCGAGCACGGTGTTTTCGTTGGAATTGAAAAAGAAATTTTGCTGGTCGAGCAGTTCGAGCGACTTCCGCGGCATACCGAGGATAATATGGTTGGCATAGGCATGCCAGATCTGGTTGCTCGGGATATTCAGGAAGGTGAGCTCGTAGCGGTACGTATCGCGCTGCTCATGGCCTTTCGAGAAAGTCAGCAGCTTGTTTTCCGACCAGATCGTCGCGCCCGGAATGCCCATATACTGGTTCGCGAGTGCATATGCAATGCTATCGTAGCCTTCCTCGATGGTTTTGTAAGTCACATCGGCCGAAAAATCACCTACCATATAAGGAAAAGCTTCCGCCGCATTCCAGTTGATCGTGTTGGAATAATAGCCACCCGCATTCGCCACAAAACTGTAACCTTCCTCCGAAACCTGGTCTTTGATCAGGTTCCAGAAGCCCAGGTCGTTCACCTTTCGGCCGTCATAGGGCGATCCCGGGAAATGGTAAGTAAGGTTAGGCTTCACCTGGTCCCAATCTTCGCTGGTGAGTTTGAAACCATAATCGTATTGGGTCGGACCTTTGGTGACCAGGCTCGAATAATTTGTTACAAACCACGGATCCGCCATGAGCACATCGTAGATGATCTTGTTAAAAAGCTGGTCGGAGCTGAAACCAATGTCGTCGTCGTTGAGATAATAGCGGGTGATGAGCTTCTCGCCCTTGTCCTGGGCCACATTCCAGGCATTCTGTTTGAAATGCTGCTTGCGGAGGTAAAAAAGGAGATCGGCCGGGTTACCCATGGGGAAAGGAACCGGTGTCATATGGTCTTTGAGCACAGGTGTGCGCTTGCTCAGGTCCTTTTCCGTCAGCGGATAGCCTTCGATAAGCGTGGTCACGATCTCCTGTGAAGTGAGGTAGCGCATGCCGCCCAGCTCGCCCCAGAAGTTCATTCCGGGCAGGATCACCGATTCGAGGCGGCCGCCGATGCGCTCGCTCATGTCGAAAATCTGTACCTGTTCGCCGTTGTATTTGCCCGTGTCGGTGAGGCGGTAGGCGCTGTACAGGCCCGAGGTCCCCGCGCCGATGATCGCAACTTCCGTCTGCAAACCGGGCTTCATTCCGTTGTTTAGTGGCGTGTTTTTGTTCATGTTGATGGTTTTAAATGGCTTTGAAATAATTGTAACCCAGCTTGAATGGCGAAATATCAAAGGTTGAATGGCCATCCAGCGCGAGTTGGGTCAGGATCTCTCCCAAAAACGGCGTAAACTTGGCCGCCCAGCCGGTGGCGTACACCACGATGTTCTGATGGTTGGGCACATAAGGCGGCGCAAAATCGATCAGCAGTTCCTTATTCGGGATCTTGCTGAGCGCGATAAGGCAGGTAGAGGTAAAATAAGGCGTCGGGTCGAGGCCGGTCATGTGGTCGCGCACCCATTCGGACGTGTACGCGAGCTCCTGCGGGTTAGGCACGAGCGTGCGCTGCTCCGGGCTCGTGAGCGGGTCGATCACAAAGTCGGGCGCCACGCGGATGTACTCGGGATGGTCCCAATCCACGCCCGGGAAGCCGTAAAACTGGTTACCGTTCGAGCCGATCGCGTTCTGGAACACAAACCACGTCGGGTACTGAATCTTCGGATCGGTTTTCTTGAAATAGGCCGAAGACATATTCCAATAAGTAGCCTCGATCGTGAATCCGAGCAGGTTGATCACACCATCCACGTACGGCCCCGGCACGAGCACCAGTTTTTCACTGATAAATGTACCTTTCGGTGTCGTCACATTGAACAATTTTCCGTCCTGCTCAATGGCCGTCACCGGCGATTCGTCGTGCAGCGTCGTGTAGGGACTTCGCTCGCAGGCCTGGTACAATGTTTCGATGGTAGCACGGAAATCAATGCTCGCGCCGTCGGCCTGGAAAAGGCCGGTGTACGTCTCGGGCAAATTGCGGAAATGGTATTGCGACTCGATTTCCTTTGCCGTCAGGCTCGTATAAGGCACATTCAATGCTTTGAGCGCCTGCTCGGCCTCGGCAATGTTGCCCTCGGTGGAATGCACGGCCGGGTCCCCGAACCAGAGCGTACCTACCTTGTCGAGCAGGGTTTTGGGCGTCAGGGTTTGCAGCTCGTCCCAATACGGCTGCGCGTCCAGCGCCATCTGCACCATATACTCCTCGGGATACGGAATGCGGTATTGCCGCGAAACGCCCGCCGAGCTCCCGAGCTGGTTTTTGAAGGTAAATTGCTCCAAAACCAGCGTTTTTGCTTTTCTTTTTCCCAAATGGTAACCGGTGGAGAGGCCAATTGCCCCTCCCCCGACCACGATCACATCAAAATGATGATCTGTTGGTTGCGCCATGATATCGTATTTATTGTGAAGGTTTTAAGATCGCTTATTGTTTCACAAGCGTGTTGATGTTCACGTGCGGCC
>CAMLNK010000024.1 GCA_946481035.1 uncultured Dyadobacter sp.
GTCACCGGTTTTCGAAACCGAAGAACAATATGTAGTGGCTGTGCTGACTGGCAAATCCGACGCAAAAGATGTGAAAGTGGATGATTTCCGCGACGAGCTTACTACCAAAGTACGCAACCAGATCAAAGCAGAGCAAATCACTGCCAAGCTGAAAGGCGCAACCGGTTCACTGGAAGACATCGCTAAGAAATACGGTGCAGGTGCATTGGTTGAGTCTGCGAACGACATTTCACTGGCAACCGGCTTCCTTACCAGCGCAGGTTTCGATCCGATCGCGCTTGGAAAAGCGTTCGGTTTGAAAGCAGGTCAGAAATCAGGGGTGTTCACCGGCGAAAACGGGGTGTTCATCATGGAGCTTTCAAGCAAAACAGACGCGCCTAAGATTGCCGACTTCACCCAATACAAAACACAGCTGACCCAATCACTGGAAAGCCGCATGTCGTACCTGGTGAACGAAGCCATCCGCGAGAACGCAAAAATCGAAGACCGCCGCGCGAAGTTCTTCTGATCAAATCGCTTAAAAATCTCATTTAAAGAGGAGCAGAAATTAAATCTGCTCCTCTTTTTTATTTGTGCTGCAAATTTTTCAGAAAAAAGTGATAGTATTGCAGTATGAAATGTCAATTTTACACTTATTAATTAAGTAAGGGAGAAAGGAGGATGAAGTAAAGGGAGGAAGCCATTCCCCCGAGATTGCATCGGACTATCTATTTAACCATTAGAAAACGATTAACTACATTAAAATGAGCATTCTACTCGGAGAACAGGAGTATTTTAAGGGTATCGGAAAGATCTCTTTCGAAGGCCCGGAAACCGACAACCCACTGGCTTACCGCTGGTATGACGAAAACCGCGTTATCGCCGGCAAAACAATGAAAGACCACCTGCGTTTCGCGGTGGCTTACTGGCACACTTTCTGTGGAGCTGGTCTGGACCCATTCGGCGGACCTACGCTTTTCTACCCTTGGGACAAAAAGGCTGATGCGGTAGACCGTGCCAAAGACAAGGCGGATGCAGCATTCGAATTCATTACCAAGCTGGGCCTGCCCTACTACTGTTTCCACGATGTAGACGTGGTGGATTACGCCGACGACGTGCGTACCAACGAAAAACGCCTGCAAGCATTGACTGCTTATTTGGGCGAAAAACAAAAAGCTTCCGGCGTGAA
This sequence comes from uncultured Dyadobacter sp., assembly GCA_946481035.1. The sequence continues at coordinate 1,169 of CAMLNK010000024.1, forward strand.
ACTCCTTTGGGGAACTGCCAACCTTTTTGGTCACCACCGCTATATGAACGGTGCTTCCACCAACCCTGACTTCGACGTGGTTGCTCACGCAGGCGCGCAGGTGAAAATGGCTTTGGACGCTACCATCGCACTGGGTGGTGAAAATTACGTATTCTGGGGTGGTCGCGAAGGTTATATGAGCCTTTTGAACACCGACATGAAACGCGAGCAGGAGCACTTCGCGCAAATGCTGAAAATATCTGTGGCTTATGCCCGTGCGAATGGTTTCAAAGGTAAATTCTTCATCGAACCGAAACCTTGCGAGCCTACCAAGCACCAGTACGACTACGATGCAGCAACTGTGATCGGTTTCCTCCGTCAGCACGACCTGCTGGCCGATTTCAGCCTCAACCTCGAAGTAAACCACGCTACATTGGCCGGCCACACTTTCGAGCACGAATTGCAGGTAGCTGCTGACGCAGGTATCCTGGGCTCGATCGACGCCAACCGTGGTGACTATCAGAACGGCTGGGATACCGACCAGTTCCCGAACGACATCGCCGAATGGACCCGCGCATTGATCGTGATCCTGAATGCAGGCGGTCTGCAAGGCGGTGGTATCAACTTCGACGCGAAACGTCGTCGCAACTCAACCGATGTGGATGATGTATTCCATGCACACATCGGCGGTATCGACACCGTAGCTCGTGCATTGGTGATCGCCGATAAGATCATTCAAAACGGAGATTACGACAAGATCCGCAAGAACCGCTACGCAAGCTTCGACAGCGGCAAAGGTGCAGATTTCGAAAAAGGTGCGTTGAAACTGGAAGATCTGTTCGACCTGGCTGCTACCAAAGGTGAGCCTGCAACAACTTCCGGCAAACAGGAATACCTCGAAAACCTGATCAACCGGTTCATCTGAGACTAACGTAATGTTACCTCAATATTAATTTTCAAAAGCCATTGATGTATTTCAATGGCTTTTGGCATTCATGCAGGTACACCGCCGTAACTTGCGTGAAATTAACCCAGCGCTTTCTGCCATGCATACCGGCCGCGCCAAGAAGTACTCCCTCTCTCCTGTTCTGCCCGGCATGATCCTGTTGATGATCTGGATGATGCCCATTGCCCGCATTTTTGCTCAAACTGCATTTGCCCAAACCGACCTAAAAGAAGCTGCCCGCAACATCCCGGCGAGTCCGCAGAACCCCGATTCTTTGTTGATCGGTTTGAAAGCAAACTATAACTCGGCTATCGGGAAGAATAACGAGGTTGAAGCCGCGGGCTATTTGCAGCAGATCGGCAGGTTGCTGTTCATTTCGGGGCATTACCCGCAGTCGCTCGACTATTTGCTGAAAGCCGAGAAAATATTCCGCAACCGGGACCAGCAGAAGATGCTGGCCGTGAACCTGAATATGCTCGGCGAGCTCTATTACCGCACCCGCAGGCCGCAGCTAGCCCGGAAACAATTCGACGAGGCATTGAGTATCTACCAAAACCTCAGACAGGAATCGGGCAAAGCGGAAATTTACGGACGCATCGGCCACCTCTATGAAAAGCGCGAGATGTACGACAGTGCATTCCATTTCCAGCGCAAAGCCCTGCAATCCTACCAGCTCGACCGCCACACCGACGGCGCTGCGAAGATTTACGAAAACATAGGGAGCATTTACGAAGACCTCGAAAAATACGATTCGGCCTATTTCTATTTCAACAAGGCATACGCGCTCAACGCGCAGACGCACAATGCCCGCGCGCAGGTAGAAGTGGTGAACAATCTGGGCGATGTGCTGCGTAAAACGGGCCGGTTCCGCGAGGGCCTGGTTTATAGTATTCAGAGTTTAAAACTCGCCCAGACCAACGGTGAGCGTTACCAGATTTCGAGTGCCTATAATGATATTTCCAAAGCTTACAACCTGCTCGCCCGCAACGACAGCGCGTTCCATTATCTCACACTGAGCCGCAGCCTGCTCAATGATATTTACTCCGAGGAAAGTAACAAGCAGCTCGCATTGCTGCAAACCCTGTATGAAATCGAGAAGAAGGATAATGAAATTGAACAACTGACCCAGGCGCGGCGGATCGACACGCTCATTTCGATCGCGACGGGCATTGTGGTGTTACTGGTTATAGCGGTGGCCGCTTTGATTATCAGCCGGCAGCGGCTCAAAATCCGGAACGAGCAAAAGCTGCGTGCGCAGCATAAGCAGGTGTACGAAGCGCAAAATCAGTTGATGGAGGTTGAATTAAAGAACAAACAGCTCGAAGAAGAGCACCTCAAACAGCAGCTAGAAACCAAAACGCAGGAACTGAGCAGCTATACCCTGCACGTAATCCGCAAAAACCAGCTATTAGAAGACCTCCGCGCCAAACTCGATGAAATGATCAAAGACGACAAGCGCGACCAGCGGAAGCAGATCAAAGCATTGTCCGAGCAGATCGGCGAGGGCTTGCAGGACAACCAGCACTGGGAGGAATTCCGGGGCATATTCGAGCAGGTACACCAGTCGTTTTTCGACCGGCTCCAACAGCAAACCGGCCCGCTCACCGCCAACGACCTCCGGCTGATCGCATTGATCAAAATGAACCTTACTTCTACCGACATCGCCACGCTCCTCGGCATTTCGCAGGACAGCCTGCGCGTGATCCGCCATCGCCTGCGCAAGAAACTGAACCTCGCCGCGGGTGACAATCTTTCCGCCTATATCCAGTCCATTTAGCCGCTTCACAATTTCTTAACAGTGCCGTAATGCAATCATAATGCCACAAACCAGAGGTTTAAACCACTGGACAGCAACACTTTACTTCGCAAAACAACCCTTTGTTGCCTTGTTGTAACGCTCCGAAACGCGCTGTTGCCCTTTTGTTAACGGCACCGATTTGGATCACTGAGATTGTTCTGCACACCTTCGCATCGTCAAAAAAACACGACCGCGGTCCTGCGATCCGGCGATCCGGCGATCCGGCGCACCGGCGCACCGGCTGACCGCCGACCGATGACAGCCGACAGCCAACAGCCGACAGCCGAAAGCCGACAGCCGACAGCCAATAACACTTGATGCTATGATGCGAACTTTACATTATATTTTCCTACTCCTTTCGAGTACCACAATCCTCCAAGCCGGAACGCTGAAAGGCAAGCTCCTCGAAGCAGCCACCGGCGAACCCGCATTGGGCGTCGTCATCTCGATCGAAGGCACGAGCTTGCACGATATTTCCGGGCTTGACGGTTCGTTCTCGATCCCTAACCTCCAAAAGGGCGCCTACCGGCTGACCATCCGCCACATTTCCTATGCACCCGTGCAAAAGGAATTTGCGATTAATGGGAATGAGGTCGTTCAGATAGATCTTTTGCTGGAAGCCGCTGCCGGTCTGAAACTCGAAGAAGTAGCCGTAACCGGCAAACGCGACGGTGCGAGTGACAATACCGCCCGCCTTATGGAGCGCAATGCGAGCCAGGTCATGAATATCGTTTCCGGCAAAACCATCCAGATTTCCCCTGATCTCACCGTTGCCAATGTAATTCAGCGCATTTCCGGCATTTCTATCGAGCGCAACAGCAATGGCGACGGCCAGTATGCGATCGTGCGCGGCATGGACAAACGTTACAACTACACGCTCGTAAATGGCGTGAAGATCCCCAGCCCCGACAACAAATACCGCTACGTTCCGCTGGATATTTTCCCTTCCGACCTTCTCGACCGACTGGAAGTTTACAAAGCATTAACGCCCGCCATGGAAGGCGACGCGATCGGCGGGGCGGTGAATATGGTGATGAGGGACGCGCCCGATAAGTTGACATTCTCCGCAAACGTTTCGACCGGCTATAACGAGCTGTTTATGGATCGTAAGTTTATGGGTTATGATTTCAAAAGCATTCAATCCAAATCCCCTTACGAGCGGAATGGCAACCAGTACAATGCAACTCCGACCGATTTCTCGACGGCCTCTGTTGATTATAAGCTCAAAACACCCGCGCCCAACCTGCTTGGCAGCATTGCGGTAGGGAACCGCTTCCTGCATGACAAGCTAGGTATCCTGCTCGCCGGAAGCTACCAGAATACCCATCGCGGTAGCAACAGCCTTTTCTTCGATTCGGAGACTGTCGACACCCTACGCGGCGAAGCGCTCACCAAAATGAGCGAGCGACAGTATTCGGAGCAGCAGATCCGCTATGGCCTGCACTCCAAAATAGACTACCGGGTGAATGAGAAGCACAAAATTCAGTTCTACAATGCATTCATGAACCTGACGAATGTACAGGTACGCGACGTAAAATCTACCCAACTGACCATCGGCGGTTACGATCCGGTGGCTGGCAATGCGACGCTTGGCTTTTCGACCCGCTCGCGGTTGACCAGGCAGCAGATTTTCAACAGTACCTTACAAGGCAAACACCAGTTGCTGGATGCGCTCGCATTGCAATGGTCGGCGGTGTATTCCAAAGCGACTAACGAGGTCCCTGATAACGTAACTGTCCCGCTGATTGGGGTAATGCAGAATTTTCAGGAAAGAAAAACGACCGTCGGCGATGCATCGCGCCGGTGGGAACACAACTCCGACCGTGACCTGTCGGGCTACCTGAATTTGACCTACAATACAACCATCGGCCCGACGCAGCTGGAATGGACCGCGGGTGGCTTATTCCGCGACAAATCGCGCTCGAACTTCTACAACAACTACCAGCTCCGCCCGACCGACCCGTTTGCGGAATACGGAAAAGATTTCACCAGCTACACGCAGATCCGCTGGACGATCCAGAATCCGCGCGGATCGGTGGGGAGTGCGCTGACGTATGATGCAACCGAGCAGATCAAAGCGGGTTTTATTCAATTTAAAGCCGAAACAAAGAACCTGGAAATTCTCGGTGGCGTGCGTGCGGAAAACACCAACCAGGGTTACTCGATGCTGTTCCCCATTGGTGAAGACCGGCCCGACGGCAACCAGAAGTACACCGACCTGCTGCCGAGCCTGCATTTCAAATATAAACCGGAAGACCACGTCAACCTGCGGGCCTCGTACTTCCGCTCGATCAATCGCCCCGGCTTTTTCGAAATCGTGCCCTACCGCATTGTCAACGAGGAATACCAGGAACGCGGCAATCCCGACCTGAAACGCGCCATCGCCGACAATATCGACCTGCGCTATGAGCTTTTTCCGCGCGCTTCGGAGCAGTTTATGGTAGGTGCTTTTTATAAACTGATCAAAGACCCGATTGAGTATACCCTCCAACGCGACGCCGTCCGCGGGCAGGATATTTACTACTCCCCGGGCAACTTCGGGAATGCGAAGAACTACGGGCTGGAAATCGATTATATCAAATATGTGAAGCAGTTCGGAATCAAAGCCAACTACACCTACACGCATTCGCGCATTACCACGCCCAAATCCAGGCGCATACGTAACGAAAGCGGCGACCTGGAAACGATCAACGTTGCACAAACGCGGCCGCTTTACGGACAATCGGCACATGTAGCGAACCTTTCGATACTCTACAAAAACCAGGAGAACGGCATCGATGCGCAGCTGGCCGGCGGCTACACAGGCGAGCGGATCAACACGGTTTCGCAGTTTATCGACAACGACCTTTGGCAAAAGGGCTTTGTACAAATGGATGCCTCCCTTGAAAAGACGTTCCGGAATGGCCTCGGCGTGTTCCTGAAAGCCAATAACCTCCTCGACACGCCCATGGAAGTTTTCATGAAGAATACCAGCGCTTCCAATGCCAATATCCCCAATCAGGACCTGCGCGGCAAGACGCTCATCCGCCGCGACCGTTACCAGCGCTCCTACCTGCTCGGCGTACGATACAAGTTTTAATCAGTCATCAAAATTTTAAATCTCATGAACCAATCCAAAATGAAACAGCTATTCATGCTTTCAGCGCTTGCCGCATTCCTGATCACCGGTTGCAGCGACGACAAGACCGATCCCACGCCCGTTGATCCAAAACCGACCGAGGAATCCGTATCCGGCGAAGTTTCCGGCACCTGGACCAAAGGCAATATCTATAAAGTGACAGGTCACCTCCAAATTCCCGAAGGTAAATCCCTTACCATTGAGGAAGGCGTGACGGTACTTTTCAGCGACTCGGTAGTGAAGCCGGAAGTGGTGGTGAAAGGGAACCTGTACAGCCTCGGAACAGCCGCAGCGCCCGTGAAATTCACTGTGCCCGACGCATGGAAAACCACCGGAAATTTGTTCGGCAATCTTTGGGGCGGACTGATCGCCGGTCCTAACTCGACTGAATTCGTATTGAGCAACACCATCCTCGAATATGGTGGTGCGGTAACAACCGACGAATCTCCGTCCGTTAAAGCAAAATTGTACAAAGCGCTTCCGGGTGAGCATGTGCCGGTTATTTATTATTCCAATATCAATGGCAAGCTGGTGGTTGTGAACAGCACCATCCGCAATTTCAATGAAGACGGCTTTTATATCGAAGGAGGAAAGGTCATCATTGCCAGCAATACCTTCAACACGACCGGCGTATCCGGCGGCGATGCGATCAATATCAAATCGGGTGTGCAGGCTGATGTGGCATTCAACGTGGTTTACAGCCCAAATACCAATGCATTGAAGCTTTCGAACTCGGGCGACCGCAAGCCGCAGGCCTATGTAGTAGGTTACAACAACACGATCATCAATGCAGGTTGGAGACGGCCTACGACAAAAGGCGGTTCGATATGGCTTGAAAAAGGCGTTCGCGCGGATCTTTACAATAACCTGCTTGCCAACGACCGCTTCGGTATCAAGAAAGAGAATGTAGATAAATCGGTAGACGACCGCTCGGTGATCAACAACACATTGTATTATGGTGCTACCGAAGAAGGTGTGAAGCAGTTCCAGCCGTCGGTGGAGATTTTGAAAGGGGCTAACGACCTGATTTCCGCAAAAGTGGGCGACAACGATCCTAAATTTGTGAACTACCCATTGACGACCGACAGCAAAAACGCCGCTTTCAATACCGCCTGGGATTTCCATTTGCAAGCCGGCTCACCAGCCCTGGGCAAAGGCAAAACCGGCTTTACCCGCCTGTATGCCGACGGCCTCGTGATCAATGGCATAACCTACAAATCCCCCGCCCCTGCCGACTACATCGGGGCGTTTGGGACTAAGTAATCGTCTATTCATAAATGAAGTGTTAAGGTATGACGTTACTGTCAGCCTGAGCGGACCGGGCCGCCGGGCGGTCGAAGGCAATGGCGTGATGCACGCCATGTTTCGACCGCAGCGGCGGCCGCTCCGCTCAACATGACATTCGTTATTCATTACACGGAGTAACATCCTTTCTTCCAGCACCAGTGAAAGCATTCCTAATACCGGCCATTTCAGGCCTGGCGGCATGGACTATGGCCTGCCAGTCTACGCAAAACGCCCCCATTCATTCCGCCCGGGCCGACACGGTCAGCGCGATTATCCAGCCGGTTTTCATTACCGACACCGTAGCCCACGATACCGACGATCCGGCGATCTGGGTTAACCCCTCCGATCCTGCCCAAAGCCTGATCATCGGTACCGACAAAGACCAGGACGGCGGCCTGTACGTGTTCGATCTGCAAGGCAAAATGCAGCATAACAAGACCGTAACCGGCCTGAAACGCCCCGACAATGTGGATATTGAATATGGCCTCACATTGGCTGGAAAACCGGTGGACATAGCGGTTACCACCGAGCGTTTCACCCATAAGCTCCGCATTTACAGCTTGCCGGATATGAAGCCCGTCGATCATGGAGGTATAGACGTTTTTGTAGGAGAAACAGGCGAAAATGTGCGCGATTTGATGGGCATTGCACTTTACAAGAATAAATCAGGCAAAATTTACGCCATTGTAGGCCGCAAATCGGGGCCTACCGACGGGACTTACCTCTGGCAATATTTGCTGGAAGACGATGGCAAAGGCCAGGTAAAGGCGTCGCTCGTCCGTAAATTCGGTAAATACAGCGGCTTGAAAGAGATCGAAGCCATTGCCGTGGACGACCAGCTGGGTTATGTGTATTATTCGGATGAAGGCAAGGGCGTTCGCAAATACTACGCTGACCCCGAAAGAGGGAATGAGGAGCTGGCACTCTTTGCTACCACCGGATTTACCGAGGACCACGAAGGCATTTCCATTTATCAGCTCACCGACAGCACCGGTTATATCCTCGTTTCGGACCAGGGGGCCAACAGCTTCCAAGTCTTTCCAAGGGAGGGGACATCCCGCAATCTTAACGAACACCCGCTTTTAAGGAAAGTAACTGTCAAAGCAAGCCACAGCGACGGCTCCGATATTGTTTCCGTCCCTCTCAATGCCCAATTCCGCTCCGGGTTGTTCGTAGCTATGAGTGATGATAAAACCTTCCATCTCTACCGCTGGGAAGATATTGCCGGAAAGCATTTGAAATCAATCAAATAACCAAAAACAGCTATAAAGCGAATAAGCCGCCGGAAATCTCTGGCGGCTTATTTATTACTATCTACAATTAAACTAACTGAGGTTAATGATTAACCTGTTCTGCTAATATCCTGCGTTCTGTTTAAGATTCGTATTGTTACGTATTTCGGGCGTAGGAATAGGGAAAAGCAATTCACGCTCGGTCAATGTAGGTCCATAAGAGAACTTGTGCCCCACATAGTTATCAAACTTCTTGGTGGTCACATTGTAGGCCTTCCGCAAACGTGCCATATCGAACCAGGTAATGTTCTCGAAGCACAGCTCGTGCCAGCGTTCACTCAAAACCGCCTCGCGGAATGTGTCCTTGGTAAGACCTGCCAATGCCGGGAGTTCCGCACGCGTACGGATCGCATTTACGGCCTCGTAAGCTTTCGCCGATGGACCTCCTACTTCGTTGGAAGCTTCCGCGTACATCAGCAGCACATCCGCATAACGGATCACCGGCCAGTTCAGATCGCTGTTCGCGCTGCTCGTTTGGGCTACGTTATCAAAATGTTTGTAAATAAAATAGCCGCCAAGATCGACCACCTTATTACGGTCGCTTTCATTGGTAAACTTGGTGAAAAAGAATTGCTTCTCTTTCGCGCGAAGGTCGCCCGCTTCGAATGACTTCACAAAATCGCCTGTTGCGTAAATACCACCCGTTTCATCCGAATAAGCCGAAATGTTCTTGTTGTAAGGGATGATTGAAACCTGCCAGTTGGAAGGGATCAGCTGGGTTTTGTACTGGATCATGAAGATATTCTCTTCAATGTTCTTTTTGGCCGGGTTATGCAGGTCGTCGTAGGTAGAGAACAATTTGAATGCCTTCGAATCGATCACTTCCTCTGCCTTTTTAGCGGCCAGGTCATAATAGGCGGCCCCTTTTTGCAGCGGATAGCCCGCCATTGTGAGATACACCTTCGCCAGCAGCGATTTCACCGCACCGAGTGTCACTTTACCGCTGTTCTCGGTCATAGGAAGGCCCGATGCTTCTGCCGTTTTCAAATCCTCCACGATCTGATTGTAAACCGCTTCCGGAGTAGCTGCGGCCGGGCGCAATTGCTCGGATTGCAGGTTTACCGGCTCCGTTACGAGCGGGATGTTTCCGAACATCTGCACGAGCTGGAAATAATAGAATGCACGGAGGAAATAAGCCTCGCCCAGCACCTTCTTCATTTCGGCAGCATCCATGGTAATGCCCGGTATCTTCGCAAGCGAAAGATTGGCACCGGCGATACCCTTGTAATATTGGGTCCAATAGGTTTGTCCGTAGCCGTTATCGGAAGTATTCCGAAGATCTTTGATAAAATAGCTGTTCACAGCCTGTCCTAAGTCGGTACCGGCGAGCCCGGTTGCGAACTCGGGCATCATCCACGCGCCTCCGCCGAAACCGCTGCTCATAGGGTCACGCAAAGGCGTATAGATCGCATTTACGGAACTCCTCGCATGCGCGGGCTGCGTGAAATAGTTCTCTTCGGTAAAGTTACTGGGGTCCGACTCTTCCAGGAAGTCGGAGCAACCTGTCGCCCCAAATAAGCTCAGCATAGCGAGCAAGCCGATTTTCTTTGATATGATTGTCATTGTTACTTTCGGTAAGAGTCAATATTGTTATAAACCGATGTTCAGGCCGAGCATGAATACTCTTGGCTTCGGATAGTCGTACAAACCAAATCCCTGGTCGAACGGCGATCCGGAGTTGGATACCTCGGGATCATAACCTTTGTATTTGGTTGCTACAAAGAAGTTCTGAACGGATGCATAAGCTCTCAGGCGTTCCAGTTTCATTTTCGAAGCAATGTGCGACGGGAACACATAAGCGAGCAACAGGTTGCGGCCGCGGATAAACGAAGCGTCGGTTACCTTGTGGCTGTCGTTGTTGGTTGTGTAATATGCATTGATCGGGCGGATCTGCGCGATGTTCGTGTTCTGGTTGCTTTCCGTCCACGCATTCAGCACGGTTTTGTAGCTGTTCGCGATACCCTGACGGTCTTCGGCAGAGTGGATACTTCTGTCGAGCACGTCGTTACCGTACATGTATTGCAAATCCACCGTCAAGGACCACTGCTTGTAGTTGAATGTGTTCAGGAATGTACCGAAGCCATCGGGAATACCTTTACCAATAACCGTGCGGTCGTTGTCGTTGATCGTACCATCGTTATTCAGGTCTTTGTACTTCACGTCGCCAGGCAGCATATTGTATTTTTTAGCTTGCTCAGCCTCCGCCGTCGACCAGATGCCCTCGTGCACACGTCCGAACATAGAACCCACCGGCTCGCCCACGCGGATCACAGTCGCACCCGAGAAGATATCGCTACCGCCCGAGAGCGCCAATACTTTGTTTTTATTCACCGAAATATTGAATGTCGTGCTCCAAGAGAAATCACCCGCCTTGATATTGGTAGAATTGATCGCAAACTCGAAACCTTTGTTCTCCATGCTCCCGATGTTGGTAAAGATGCTCGTGTAGCCGCTGCTTAATGGAAGTGGCGCATCGAGCAGCATTTCGTTCACTTTTCTGCGGTACAGGTCCAATTCGAAGTTGACGCGGTTCTGGAACAATCCCAGTTCTACCCCGAAATCCACCTGCTGTGTCTTTTCCCATTGCAAATTCGAGTTCGACATCCTTCCCACACCGATACCGATGTTACGGGTTCCTCCGAAGATAACGTCGGAGCTCGCAAGCCCCGCAAGTGCACGATAGGCAGGTATTTCGGAGTTACCGGTTGCACCATAGCTCGCACGGATTTTCAGGTTGGAGACTGTCGGCGAGTTTTTCAGGAACGCTTCTTCATTCACGCGCCACGCCAATGCCGCCGACGGGAAGAATGCATACCGGTTGGCATCCCCGAATTTCGACGATCCATCGACACGGCCGGTGAATGTCACAAGGTACTTGTTCATCAGGCTATAATTGATCCGGGCAAAATACGAGTTCAGGCCATAAGCCGTAGCCGCCGAGCTCGGAGCCAGTGCCGTTGCACCAGCGCCAAGGTTATTATATTGAAAATAAGTATCCGTGAAATTCTGGCTGCGGGCCGTGTTATCGAAACGATCCACGTGCTGCCACGACAAACCAAGCATTGCATTGATCGAATGGATCTTGCCGAAGTCCTTGAAGTAAGTCAGGTAGTTCTCAAACTGCCATGAATTGTACCGGCTGCTGGCCACCGACGCGTCGCCATTGCTGGAAATGTATTGAAGCCCGGCAGCTGCGAAATAGTCATTGCGTTGGTTGATCACGTTCGCACCTACGGTAGAGCGCAATTCCAGTCCGTCGGCGAGGCGGATGTTGGCATACATATTACCTAGCATCGTCTGCGTTTTCAGGAAATAAAGGCGCTCTGCCACCACGCGGAGCGGGCTGTCGCCGCCTTCCATACCGGGGTAATCGCGGTTGCTGGCCCATTTGCCGTCCGGATATTTCACCGGGATGATCGGCAATGCTTCCAACACCTGGCGCATCGCGGTAATACCACCCCCGCCAAGCTGGTCGATCTGCTTCTCGTTTTGGTCGGTATAGCCCAGTGTACCACCCACTTTCAGCCAGCTTTTGATTTGTGAATCAAATACAAAACGACCTGCGAAACGTTTCTGCCACGAATCCTTGATGATACCATCCTCATTGCGGTAGTTCAGGAATGCACCGAAGCTGCCTTTTTCGTTACCGCCTGTGAAGCCGAGCTGGTG
>CAMLNK010000025.1 GCA_946481035.1 uncultured Dyadobacter sp.
CCACGCGCTTGTACTTGCGTGCGGCCTCGATCGCGAGCTCGCCCTCGCGCGGGTTATGGCTCAATGGCTTTTCCACATACACGTGCTTGCCCGCCTGGCAGCCCATGATTGTCAGCGGGGCGTGCCAGTGGTCGGGGGTTGCAGTATATATAGCGTCTATGGATTTGTCTTCAAGCACCTTGCGGAGGTCTTTTTCCGATTTAGGCGTCAATTTTTGTTTGGCATCCATTACGGCCTGGATGGCCTTCGGGATCGCGCGCTCGTCCACGTCGCACACGATGCCTACTTCGGTATTTTTCTGCCCGGCGAATGTGCCGCTCATGCTCCTGCCCCGGCTGTTGACGCCGATCGTCGCTACGCGGATGAGGTCATTGGCGCCGATGATGCGGTTATAGCTCTTCGCGCTGAAACCCAGCGCCGTGCCGCCGATGGCGAGGCCCAGCGAGCCCGCCGCGGTGTTTTTTAGAAATTCACGTCTGTTAGCCATGACTTATAATGCTTTGATTTTGATGTTTTTGAATGAAACCTCGGCTCCGTGCTCCTGCAACAGGATATGACCCTTTTCTACCGACCCGAATGCAGGCACCGCCTTATTGAATTTACTAAGTGCCACGGCATCGGTATATACCTTTCCGCTTCGGGTAAATTCAAGGATTTTAATGCCGTTCAGGTAATGCTGCACGTTTTTGCCTTTGGCCACAATGCGAAGTGTATTCCAATGGCCCGGTGCATTCACTTTCTTTTTGGATTCGTCGGGCTGCATCACGTCGTAGAAAGAGCCTGTGAGGTGGTTGGCCTTCTTGTTATCCTCGGCCAGCTTGTCGTCCAGGATCTGGTATTCGAAGCCCAGGTTACCGCCTTGCTGATATTTGGTAAAAAAATATTTGAGGCCGCTGTTGCCTTCGGGAGCGATATTGAAATCGGCTTTAAGGTCGAAATCGGAGAACTCGCCGTCGCTGACAATATCGCCGCCTTTTCCGCCTTTTTTGGTTGATAGCGTGCCGTTTTTAACTTCCCAGCCGGCCGGTACCGGTTTTCCTCCGGTGGTTGCCCAGCCTTTGGTGGAGGTGCCGTCGAACAGGAGCATCCAGCCTTCTTTCTTTTCTTTCGGAGTGAGCGTGTTATCCTTCTGGGCGAAGGCGGCCGGGACGAGCATCCAGGCCAGCATTCCGCCCGCCAGCACGCGTAGCATTTTGGTTTGCATTGACATTAGTAACCAGGGTTTTGTTTGATTTTTTCGGGGTTAGACTGGATCACCTGCAACGGGATCGGGAAGAGCAGCATATTGTCGCTCCAAGTAGCCGGATTAAAGCCATTCTGCTCTTTTTGCTCCTGGCTCATCACCGCCTTCGCGCGCTCGGTACGCACGAGGTCGAACCAGCGGTGGTTTTCGAATGCGAGTTCGATGCGGCGTTCCTTTTCGATCGCCAGCAGGAAATCGGCATCGGAAGTAAATGCCGGGTAGTCGGGCAATGCACCTGCCGCGGCACCTGCGCTGTTGCGTGCGCGCTGGCGGATTTTGTTCAGGTAGAGGAGGGCGGTGGATTGCTGCTTGCCCTGGCGCACGAGCGCTTCGGAGTAGAGCAGGTAAATGTCGGCCAGGCGCAGCTCGGGCCAGTTGTTATCGTTGTCGGGCGAAACGGAGAACGAAACGTCATAAAACTTTTTGACATACTTTTCATTGATCTGCTGCCCGCCGGGATCGGACACGTAGCCGTCGGCCATGGAAATAGCCTTACGCGGATCGCCCTTTTCATAAGCGGCTGAAATCGAGGGAGTAGGTGCATTGAAACCCGATTTGTCGCCCACCGGAATCACTTCCTTATTCGAAAAGCGGGGCGCGAAATCGTTACTCCAGGGGCTGCCGGTCACGATCGGCGCGGGGCCGCCCTTTTTGTATTGTACTTCAAAAAGCGATTCGGCATTGTTTTCATTCTTTACATCGAAAACCGCCTTGTAATCCGGCAGCAGCGAATACTGCGGATCGTTGATCACTTCCAGCGCCTTGGCTTCGGCCAATGCATAATGCGAGGCACCTTTTTTGAGCGGGTAACCGGCCATAAACATATACACCTTTGCCAGCAAGCCTTTTGCACCGCCTTTGGTCACACGGCCGCGATCGGCGGCGGCGTAGGTCGAGGGCAGGTTTTGTTCTGCAAATTTCAGGTCTTCCACAATCAGGTTGTAAATTTCTTCTGCGGGCGTGCGGCCGAGGGTATAGGCTTCCTGAACTGAGATCTGCTTATCAACTTTGGGCACATCCCCGTAAATCCGCACCAGCCAGAAATACACCAATCCACGCAGGAACCGCGCTTCGGCTTTGTACTGGTTTTTGAGCTTTTCGTCCCGGAAAGTAACGGCGTCGATCTTATCGAGCACGATATTGCTGCGTAGGATGGTCACATAGCTACGGTTCCAGAGGTTGAGGATATTCTGGTTGTCCGAAAGGAGCACGTCGCCGAAATTGTCGATGGAGGTCATGTCCTTCGAGCTGCCCGGTACCCAGGAGAAGGTGGTATTATCGGAGCGGATTTCGCCGGTGTAAATGTAAAGCTGGTTGTACAAATCGCGCAGGGAGGCATAGGGCGACATCACTGCCTGGTTCATATCCTGCTCGGTTTTGTAAAAATTCCCCGCATTCATATCCGATATGGGTTGCAGGTCGATAAAGCTTTCCTTGCACGACACCGAGGTCGCGGTCAGGAAGGCGGCTAACATATATCTTTTCATAGGATTTAGGAATAATCAGAATGTAACATTAAGCCCTGCAATGACGGTCCGTGCGGCCGGGTAGCCCAGGTAATCGCCCCCGCGCGACAGGCCGTTGCCCTCGCTGCTGGTTTCAGGATCGAAGCCCGGGTATTTCGTGAATGTGTACAGGTTCTGTCCCGTCACATATACGCGCAGCGAACGAACTTTAATCTTTTGGAGCATTTCGCTATCAAAAGTATAGCCTAGCGAGACATTGCGAATGCGCAGGAACGAACCGTTCTCCACCCAGTAGCTCGACGGCTCCTTCTGCAAGCCTTTCGGATCACGGTTGGCCCGGAGAATGTCACCAGAGCCGGGCTCTTCTTCCGAGCGCCAGCGGTCTTTCAGCTTCGCACGGCCGTTGCGATCGCCGTGGTAAATGCCGATCATCCGGTTGAAAAAGCTGAACAGTTTAGCGCCCTGCGAGCCGGTGAGCTGCACGTTCAGGTCGAAGCGTTTGTAAGAGAAATCATTTCCAAAACCATAAATAAACTTGGGCTGGTTGCTGCCGAGGAAAGTCTTGTCGGCGGCGGTAATCTGGCCGTCCTTGTTCACGTCAATGTAGCGCGGGTCGCCGGGGCGGTCGTTCACCAGGTGGGGCGCGGCGTCGAGTTCTGCCTGGTTTTTGAAAACACCATCATATTGATAGCCGAAATAGGTGGCAATAGGCTGGCCCACGGTGGTGATGAAGGTATTGTTCGCATTCGGCGCGCCTGCGTAAATAGGCCGGGCGTCCGGCCCGAGCGCGAGGACTTTGTTCCGGTTAAATGAAATGTTGAAATCCGTCGACCATTTGAATGCGCCCACGGCATTGCGGGTACGGACGAGGTATTCCATCCCTTTGTTCTGTACTTTTCCGATGTTTTGGAGCTGGGTAGCATAGCCGCTGATGGTCGGTACCGGCACATCGAGGAGCAAATCCACCGACTTACTATTATAAAAATCAGCTTCCAAGCGCACACGGTCGCGGAAAAGGCCGAGTTCAAGGCCCAGGTTCCATTGCATGGTTTTCTCCCAGCCGAGGAACGGGTTAGGATAATTCAAAGGATTCACCGCATTCACGAGCGTGTTGTTCAGGGGATAGTAATTCACAACCGTCCGCGCGATGGCGTCGTAGTTTCCGATTTTGTTATTACCCACCAAACCCCAGCTGCCGCGGATTTTAAGATCCGAAATCTGGCTCATATCCTGCATGAATGCCTCGTTGCTCACGCGCCAGCCCACAGAAGCCGAAGGGAATGTGCCCCATTTGTTTTCCGATCCGAAGCGCGACGAACCGTCGCGGCGGATACTGGCCGAAAACAGGTATTTATCGTCGTACGAATAGGTCAGGCGGCTCAGGTAGGAGATCAGCGAGTTGCGGTATTCGGTGCTGGTACCACCTACGATCTGTCCGGCGCTCAATGTGCGCACCGCGTCGTTGGGGAAGTTTTGTGCGCGGAGCTGGTTGTATTCGCCGAACGATTTCTGCGCGGTGTAACCTGCAAGGAGGTTGAAATTATGCTTTTCCGCCAGGGTTTTCGACCAGGTCAAAGTATGCTCGTTCAGCCAGTTACCACCGAGCCAGGTCTCGCTGCGCGCATTCGCGATGCGCGGCGCACGGGAGCCGTCGGTATCCACAAATGAAGGCTGGTAGTATTTCAAACGGCGATTTTCGAGATTAGCATTCAAACTCACACGATACTTCAATCCCGGAATGATCTCGTATTCCGCATAAACGGAGCCGATTACGGCATTCTTTTTAGTAAAATTGGTCACGTTCTTCGCAATGCTGACGGGGTTAGCCACGTCGCCCGCCCAGATTTCCGGATTACGCACCTGCGAGCCGTAGGTACCGTCCGCATTGCGCAGCGGGTAGATAGGCGGGAGGTAGAGCGCGTAGGCGAGGGGGCTGTCCTTGCCATTGGCGAGGTCGTTGTTTTCGGAATAATAGGAGCTGATCGCCACGCCCAGTTCCAGCTTTTTGGTCACATTGGTCGTGACATTAGCCCTGACATTGTAGCGTTTGAAATTGGTGTTGATCAAAATCCCCTGCTGGTTGGTATAACTTCCCGAAACGGCGTAGCGTACTTTTTCGGAGCCGCCATTCACCGAAAGCTCGTGTTTCTGGGTAGAAGCATTGCGGAAGATCTCGTCCTGCCAGTTGATGTCCGGGAATTTGGAAGGATCGTTAAATGCTTCGGGAATGATGTAAAAGTTGGAATTGGTGTATTTCGACCGCATTTCATTGCTGTCGTGGATCGTATGCGCGGGGTCGCCGGGCATAGGCGTGCGGTCGAGCCAGGCCTGGTTGTGGCCGTCTTTGAAAAACTCGATGTACTCGCGGGTATTCATCATATCGATCTTGCGCGAGACCTGCTGCATGCCGAAGAAAGTATTGAACGCCACGACAGGCGCGCCCGCAGTACCTTTTTTAGTAGTAATAATTACCACCCCATTGGCACCTCTCGAACCGTAAATGGCCGTGGAAGAAGCATCTTTCAGTACCTGGATACTTTCGATGTCGGAGCTGTTCACGAGCGAGAATGCGCTGCTGTCGATCGGGTAGCCGTCGACCACGTAAAGCGGTGAGCTGCTGGCCGAAATGGAGCCTGTACCCCGGATGCGGATGCTGAGGCCTTCGCCTCCCGGTGCGCCGTTGGTTTGCTGCACCTGCACGCCGGCCATTTGTCCTACCAATGCCTCGCCATAGGAAACGGAAGCCTTGCTTTTTAGTTTATCGGCCGAAATAGTGGCCACAGCGCCTGTCAGGTCGCCTTTTTTCAAAGCCCCATAACCAATCACCACCACTTCGTTCAATGCCTTGCTATCCACTTTCATGGAAACGTCGACCACACTCTGGTTACCGACGGTGATTTCCTGAGATACGTACCCGACGAACGACAAAACCAATACCGACTCCGCTCCGGAGACCTCGATGGCGAACTTGCCCTCAATGTCGGTTACCGTACCGCGCTGCGTGCCTTTTTCCACCACGCTCACGCCCGGCAGGCCGCTCCCTTTTTCATCGGTAACCCGCCCCGTTACCGACGCTACTGCTTTTCGGGCCGCGTCTGGCCGACCCGCGTCCGGCCCCGGCGCGTTTCCCGATTGCAGCAGGATTTGCCCGCCCACCAGCCGGTATGAAATGTTGTGCGGGCGCAAAACCAGGTTCAGCACTTCGGAAAGTTTGCGGTCGGTGGCCGAAATGCTCACTTTCCGCTCGGCCTGGATCGTGTTGGAACTGTACACGAACTTCACGCTCGCAATGTTCTCGATCCGGTCGAGGACCTTGCGGAGTTCCTGGTTGTCGGCCTTGATCGAAATGGAATGGTCGAGCAGGTCCTGCGTGCGTACCTCGCGCGCAAACCCGACCGTGATGGCCAGCCCGATCAGCAGGGATTGAAGTAGGGTTATCCTCATAATATCTCGCAGCAGAGGATGAAGAAGTATCGGTTTTTTCATTAATTTTGAATGTTTTGTTAAAGTTTTCAGAAACATTTTGGCAAAACTCCTCCCGTTCATCTTCGCAGATGAGGACCCGGCCAGGTTCAGAGAGGGCATCAGAGTCGAAAGTGGTGTCAACACATTCGGCTCTTTTTCTTTTTCAGAGGGGGTACGGTTCAATGCATAGGCAGGCAATTTTCGTTTCGAAAAGATGTCAGGGTTTAGGAATTGTGTTTATGGTTCAGGAATAGTATTCGGTTTGGTTTTAGTATAAAAGATCCTACGGGCAGCCTTTGCCGCTCAGGTATATTTTGGTGCCTTTAATGGTATACGTCGCATTCACCGCCGCCGCGATGAGCGCCAGTTGTGTAAACATCGGTTGCTGGTTGATGTCGGCCGTGAACAGGCAGTTCTTCAACCGGTCGTTCGTCAGCACAATATCGATCCCGTAGGCTTTTTCGAAGGTTTGGGCCACCTTGCCAAGCGGGGTATCATCAAAAATGAATGCATTCTTGTAGCTGTCGTCGATGATCGGGCGCTTCACGAGCATGGCGGTGAAACGGCCCATGGCTGAGGTGTATTTCACGCTTTGGTTACGGCCCAGGATCACGCCCATCGCCAGGTCGCCGGAAGCAGCTTCCTGTTCCTTATCTTTTTGGAAAACAGATACTTTTCCGGTCACTACCGACACTTCCACACCTTTGTCGGCTGCGGTCTTGTTCACCCAGAAGCTCGTCCCGAGGACTTTGGTGGTGATTTCGCCCGTGTACACGAGGAATGGCTTGCGCTCGTCCCGCGCTACCTCGAAGAACGCTTTGCCTTTCAGGTATATTTCGCGCTTATTGTTTTGGAAGTGAGCAGGATATTCAATGCTCCCCTGCGGTTGCAGGCTCACGCGCGAGCCGTCGGAAAGGAGCACCCACATGGGGGCGTTGGTGGTGTTGGTTTTGGTAATGAGCTTTCCGGAGGTAGTTTCGGCGAGCTGCTTATCCGCATTGCCGGCATTCCGGCGGCTCCATTGGTAACCACCCCAAAGGGCCAGTACCAATACCGCCGCGGCTGCCCATCGCCATTTGAGGAGGAAATGCAATGGTTTTTGCTGCGCCTTTGCCGTTTGGCTGGTTTCCAGGCCGGTGCGGAATTGGATAGCCTGCCATAACCTGACTTCGGTTTCTTCCGATTGCCGGTCGGTCGTGTCGGCTTCGTCACCGTCGATCAACGCGAACCACTGGTCCACGAGCCGGGCTTCCCGTTCGGTGCATTCACCGGAGCGGTAGCGGGTCAGTAACTGATGAAAATGACGCTTGTTCATAAGGAGTGAATGATCTGGTTAAAAGACTGAAAAAGGGTAGTGTACCGCAAAATGGAAAAGAATTTATTTGAATATTTATATTAAATAGAAGGTTTCGCCTGTAAATTCTTTAAAATTTACCAGATGCCAGAAAGGCCAGCATGAGCACGATGAACTCTTTGAGCAGTGTTTTGAGCGTCCGCAGCGCCTGGGTGATGTGGTATTCGACCGTTCGCTCGGGCATTCCGAGCAGCAAAGCGATCTGCCGGACGGTGTTGCCTTCGAAACGGCTGAGTACGAATATTTTGCGTGTTTTTTCGGGGAGCTGTCCCACGGCCTGCTGCATAGCCTGTTCCAGTTCGTCGAGGAAAAGCGGGTAATCGGGTTCGCTGAGCGGGTCCACGGAGTCGAGCGCGTCGAAAGCCTTATCCTTGAAATGGTCGATAATGCGGTTGCGCACCGACGTGAAGAGATAGCTTTGCAGGTTTTTGACCTGCAATGCGTGCCTTTTTTCCCAAATGGTTACGAAAAGCTCCTGGACGATTTCCTCGGCAGTGTCGGCGTCGCGCGTTTTGGTGTAGGCAAAATCGTAAAGCCGTTTCCAGTAACGGCGGTAAATGTCCTCAAATGCTTGCGGATCGTCACTTCCGAGGCGGTCTAATAGTTGCGGATCGTCCGGAAATGGCGGTTGCATGGGTAATCGTACAAAAGTGGTTTCGGTTTCTGAGCGGGCGGCCTGTCCGGATGCCTGCGTGTAATAAGCATGTTTGTCAAAATTCATACTTAAACGGACGCTTGGGGCAGGGCACGGCGAAAACCGGCAGGGTTGCCTGCGCGGACACTTCTATGACGACTTTTTCCGGGGGAAAACCGGGTTGCCGGTCAGAATATATTCCTGATCTCCTCGATCAGGCCGAGATATTGTTTTTTAATGTTCCGCAGCCTGTAAGCGTCTTTTCCGGTCCAGTCTTTGTCCCAATTGGCGCTGCTGAATGACCACGCGTTGAGCCTGCCCAGCTGTTCACTGAGCGATCTCAGGCCCTGATTCAGGCCGTCGATGGAGCCGACATTGGTACTGCACGACATTCCTTTCCAGGCCACATTCTCGGCGGCGGAGAACGGTATCGGGTACAACCTGATCCCGTTGTCGGAGTTGCTCAGGATCTTCGTGCTTTTGTCATATTGAAATTCCAGGTATTTGGTCCTACCGGGTTTGGAGAAGACGATCTCCTTGTCGTAAATGGAGCTCAATCCGCCTTGCTGTGGCCCGAAAGCCCAAATGTCGCCATCCGGTGTCAGCAGCGGCAATACTTTGTAGGCGCGGCTGAATGCAGTGAAATTCCTTCCTTCGAAATCGCAGGGGATCAGCGAATAAGTTTGGCGGCTATGGTCGTCATTTTTGTCCGGCTTGTCCACGGGGGAGCCTATTGTCTTGTTACCTTTTACCAGTCCCAAGCCCAGCTCGCAGTTTCTCAGGTAGGCTATTTTATTCCAAAGTGTATAAATATTTTTGGCAGCCTCTCCCAGGCTTCGGTAAATTTCCTGGATTATGGCTGGGTTTCCGACATTCTCCTGCATCTTTCCGGCAGCGTTGGCGAATGCTTCGGCGATACCCAGCGAGGTGACGCCGGGCCGGGAGGGATCTTTTCTTTTGATCTCCGTGATTCCCGACG
Source organism: uncultured Dyadobacter sp. (assembly GCA_946481035.1). The sequence continues at coordinate 9,142 of CAMLNK010000025.1, forward strand.
AATTGGCAATGTAATAGAGCCTGCTGAGGGTTTGGTAATCCTGCAACATCACCCGTGCTTTCACTGCCTCCTCACCGTCGATGCCGTCGATGCTGTTGTAATACCCCTGCGCCATCCATGGAAAAAGGTCGGGCCAGTTGGCAATCCACACGCCCAGCGGTACGTACCCTTTGGCCGTGATCTCTTTTCCTGCTTTTGGACCTTCATTAGAGGCGGCTGCTTCGAAAGAAACGAAGCTGGTGTCTGCATTCATCAGGCTGCCATGTTCCTCTTCGATCTCCTGCGACTTGTCCTTTTTCTTTCTGGGCGGAGCCAGGGTATCCACCTCGTTGTCACGCACCTCCTGTTCAAACTCATCGAGCTTCTGTTTATCCGCGGGCGTGTCGGCCTGGCGCAGGAACTCGTCGAGCGTGAGATCCGGGTTGCTTTTTCTAGCCTTGTCGTAAGCGGAAGCCTTGGCCAATGCATTCAATCCTTCCAGGTCTTTGATTTTATCCACCTGACTGGCAATGCCAGGTTCGGATTTCGGTTTTACAAATTCGGGGATAGGAGGAGCCCCCTGCGTGATTTTCATGTCCGGCGCTTTATCCATGACCCTGACGTCGGCGAGCTCGCCAAATGATTTGTTGGCTACCTGTTCCAGCCATTTGTCGATCTGCGGGGCGAGAATGGAGCCGCTGATGTAGCTCGTGCAATGCACATCCACCTTCGCCTGCCCGCTGGATTGGCCACCGTCATATGTACCCTTCACGGCCACAGAAGCGAATGTGCTCGCATACGAGAAGTCGGCCTGGCCGCCGTACTTCCAGGATTGGGCCTCGCTTTCGGAAGTCATCAGCATTTTCACTCCTCCAAATGCACCCCAGACAACGCCCACTACCAGGCCATCGCCAAAATCGTGGGTGAACTTCTCCGAGGCGGTTATCCATTTACTTATCAGCTCTTTCAATACCCTGTTTTGCGGATCATCGTTCCGTAATGCATTCAGCAAGTCTGTGCCTGATTTTGAAGCCTCAGCCATTACATCGGTGTAGGCATTCAATACAGCCATGATGCTTTGCTTACAGCTCAAATTCAGGCTCACAATGAAGTCGCTGGCGGTGAGGTCTTCAAAATTGATATATTCCACGCCTCCCACCGAGATCGCATTATAGTTGACCAACACCGATTTGCTGCTCACAGCCGAAGATTTTCCTACATATGCGGATAATGATGATTTAAGCATGCTTACACCCGAAACACCGTAGGCGCCCGACATCCCGAACGATCCCTGGTTCATTTTATCCGAGTATACATAGCTGCTTTCGCCCGACATGGATTTCTGGGATTCCTCCTGGGAGATCATCAGGCTGATCGGGTCGCGCACCACGCCGGTGTTGAACTTTCCGGTAATGGCATAGATAGTCGACCCGATGCCTACACCATACAGCGGGTTAAGTATTTCGGAATTGGTCATGGCAAATCGGTTGAATAAGTTGCTTAAAAATTACACTGAATAATGGTTTCGGCGGTTTGGGTATTGAGGTAGTCGATGTACACGATATTGGGCATGGGTTTGCCGGGTAGGCCCATACGTTCCTTTAATAGTTGTTCTAATGCGGGGTTGGCTTTATCGGCCAGATCCTTGACCGACCCGCCGAAAAACGTGCCGGCATCGGGGGTAAGCGTCCAGGATAGCAGAAAAAGATACTCCTTGCCTAAACCCCCATATGCATCCAGTTTGGCCAACTGGTCATTCCGCATTTTTTCCAGCGAGGTGGTGTTGGAATAGGCGTCATATACGGTAAGGTTCGGGGCTTGATAACTGTTCCCGTCGCGGTACCGGAACCGGCCCGACCTTGCGCCGGTATGTTCGGGATAATCAAAAACCAGGATCATCTTTCCCCTGCAATCGCCGAGGACGGTCTCCGCCAGGTTGACGTCACTTTTCGGCGCCGTGAAGAAATAGGCGCGGTACTTCATATCCGCCAGAAACTGATCGATCCGGTCTTTAATCTCCCGCTCATTGTTCCGGTTGGTGCGGATATGGGAGAATTTCAGGATAAATGTTTCCGACGGGTGGGTTTGGATGAATTCCAGGGACTGATCCATCACCGTCGCCAGCGGTTGTCCGTTGCAGCCTGCATCGCCGGTCCGGTGGTAGGTTACCAGTTCCCGATGATCATAATCGACCCGGATATCAAAATACCTTGAACCGGCCTTTAGTTGTTCCAAAATATTCAGATCCTGGGTTTTGGATATTCCGGGGTTTAAATCAGCCCCTGCGCCGCAGTGGTCCGTTTGGGACATGCCGGCGTCGTGGCTTCCGGGCATAATGATGCCGTTCAGCTTCGTGCTGCTATCCAGGCCACCCATCCAGGTTGCCGTATCGGTAACCTGCTCTTTCAAATCCCGGCCTTCCGGGCTTGGCGTAATCATATTCCGGGATAATTAAACCAGGTACAATTCAAAAGTGATATCCTGGTCGTGCCCTTTGAAGCTGCCCTTGATATCGTGTCCTATTGAATCGGAAGGGGTGGGGCTCACGCGGTACGAGCTGGTAGCGCTGCCAATGGGATGGTTGTAGTAAAATTCGATGGTCACATTTCCGCCGTCGGTCTGGTAGGTTACAGTACCCTCGGGGCCCACCAACCCGCCGGATCTGGTTGTACAGGTCCAGCTGCCTGAAGATTCAATGGTGGTCGGCGGATTGGTAGTGAATTTTCCGTGTTTTGCGTCTTTGTCTACGAATGTCAGCACTTTGTTGGTATTGTTGTTGACGGTCATTTTGACTTTTCTGGCCATGGTTGGTGATAGGTTTAGTGTTATTAGTAGAAGTAATATTACTTAAAAAATATCCAACAAGTAAAACTAGTGCTACGTATAATTATTAACCGGTAGATACAAAGTTGCGTATATGCCCTATCGGTAGTATAAATGAAGCCATTTTTAGCAAGTGCCGCCTGTCTGGTGAGTTTCATGGAACAAGAAAATAGGATATTACGTCTTTATTTTTTTGTTATTTTTGTTTCTCTATCTGGATACACCTGGCATGAACACCCACGAGAATGCGACCGACGACGAGCTGGCAGCCCTGCTAACGGATGGCTCCGAGGCGGCATTTGACATGATCTATGAGCGCTACTGGAAAAAACTTTATAATGAAGCCTTTAAAAGGATCAACGATTCTTCGGACAGCGAGGAAATCGTGCAGGATGTTTTTGTGGATCTCTGGAACAAACGGAGCAACAGGCAGATAGAAAACCTCAGGGGATACCTGCTGGGAGCGGTCAGGTACCAGGTATTTGCCGTTTACCACAGGCGGAAGAATTTGCCGGCTTTCGAGGAGCCGTTCGATTACATGGCGTTTTCGGCCGACGATGCGGATTCGAATTTCCTCCGGGACGAACTGCTGTCGAGCATTCATCACTGGTTGGAAACACAGCCCGAAAAGCGCCGCGAAATTTTCAGGCTACGCTTCCTGGAAGGGCTTTCTACCCTGGAAATTGCCGAGCAGCTCGATATTTCCAGGAAAACCGTTCAGAACCAGCTTAATACCTCTCAGCAAAGCCTTCGCGAGAGCATCGGAAGGCTCCTTACCCTGCTCATTTTGCTGCTTCGCCCGTAGCCTTGCGCGCAAGGCGGTGCATTTTCCGGAAAAAAAATTTTAAAAAACAGAAGTTCGCTTGGGACTTTTTCGGGAATTCCTTCACTGGTGAATAAACAGCGTTTTATAAACATGTCAAGCGGAAATAGGAATAAGTTCAGGTCGATCGTCGCGAAATACCTCAAAGGAAATGCCGATGAGGAGGAATCCGACATGATCGAAAAATATTATGAGCTTTTTGCGGGTAAACCCGATCAGCTTTCCGGGTTGTCGGACGAGGTGCTCGCGGAGGTGGATGAACGAATGAAGGGGAATATCGCCCGGCGCATCAATGCCCGGCCGGTGCGGCCGCTATGGCGCAGCACTTTCTGGCGCGTGGCAGCGGCCGTTTTCATCCTGATAGGCGCCGGCTGGGGTTTCTTTCTGGTAAGGGAACAGCCTGCTTCCCGGGTCAACCTTGCAATCGCCGGAACGGTGACGCACCAATCGGCGAAGGGCCAGACGAAATTTGTCATACTGCCCGATGG
>CAMLNK010000026.1 GCA_946481035.1 uncultured Dyadobacter sp.
CTCGGAAAAAACACATTAAGGGACATTTTCGAACTGCGCCTGGTGCTGGAAATGGGCCTAGCCGATCTCATCTACCTCCGCAAAACCCCGGAAGATATCGCAGCGCTGGAAACCATCGTGGCGCAGGAGGTTAACAAGCAGCAGAAGCCCTTCCGCGTAGAACACGAAATCGCTTTCCACGGAAAGCTTTACCAAATGACCGGCAACGACACCTACATGCGTTTTCAAAAAATGCTGCTGCCGGTTTTCGAATACGTGCTCGACTATGAAATCCAGGTCAACGGCCAGGCGGAAGTCGGTAAGGTAACGCACCACGACCTGGTTGAAATACTCAAAACCGGCGACGCCGAAGATTTCCGCCGTGGTATGAAGGCGCATTTAAAACCGCATTTCGATCGGTTGAAGGCCTGAGCGTTGCCCGAAACAGTCGCATTAGCATTGTCGTTGCATACCGAAGGGCATTTCAACATCGTCCCGGGCTGGTACCTTGCTACCAACATTACATGGTTGCGCGATTTTGCATTCCCTGAATCCCGGCAGGGATGCAACACCATCATCAACGCGCATATTCCCCGATATTTTTTGCATTATTTTTTGAATAAATATTTGGATGTTCAGCATCGAAGCCTTTACATTTGTTATTATGTAGGACATAACTACTAATAAACATATCAAATTCCTGACTCTTTAAAATTCGATCCTATGAAAAAATTGTACGCGGTGGTCCTGCTGGGCTGTGCATTGCTGCTGCTGGCACCGGTGGTTATGGCGCAGCAACTGACCGTTACCGGGACCGTCAGATCGGCCGGGACGGGTGAAAGCCTGCCGGGCGTGAGCATTATTCTCGGTGGCACCTCCTCGGGTTCCACCACCGATGCCGATGGGAAGTATACGATCCAGGCGCCCGCCAACGGCCGATTGATTTTCTCTTACGTGGGTTTCGACCCGCAGGAAGCAGCCATCGAAAACCGTTCAAAAATCGATATTACCCTCGCGGAGAGCGAAAAAGCATTGAGCGAAGTCGTAGTAGTAGGTTACACGAGCCAATCCAAAGCCAAAACGACAGCCGCAGTGTCCAAGCTGGCAACCGAAGAGCTCCGAAATACCTCCAATCCCAACCCGGTGCAAGCCATGCAAGGCAAAATGGCGGGCGTTTCGGTTCCGGTTAATTCCGGGCAGCCGGGCGCGGGCGCACAGAATATCATCATTCGCGGCGGCACAAAGCTCAACGTTTATGGTACAGGGTTAGGCAATAGCGGCGGCAATTCGGTCGGCTCCTCGGAGTCGAGTGGGCCGCTGGTGATCGTGGATGGGGTTTTCAGGTCATTGAATGATATCAACCCCGACAATATCGAATCGTTTCAGGTGATGAAGGACGCTGCCGCGACGGCCATTTACGGCGCCCGCGGTGCCAATGGGGTAATTGTAGTGAAAACCAAAGGAGGGAAATTCAATACCAAAGCCAATATTACCCTCAACCACCGCACTACCTGGGAAACCAACGCCCGCGACTACAAATACCTGAATGCCAGGGATTACCTCGCGCTGGCCAGAAAAACGGTACAAAGCACTCTTGACCCCATTGATAAAAATAACCTGCTCAATAACGGCGGCTTCTCGGCCGGAACGCGCATTTACACCGCGCCGGGGCAATATGGTAACAATATTAACCTCACCGCATTATACGACAACATTGTGGCGGTGGAAGGCCAGGCGTACGTCGACCGGCTGCTCGCCAACGGCTGGGAGACCATGGACGACCCCATTAACCCCGGCACAAAACTGCTTTTTGCCGACAACCATTACCAGAACATGCTCTGGAACACGGGCGTGACGCAAAACCACAATCTCTCCATCGACGGCGGCAGCGAACGCGCCAGTTACAATGTATCAGCCGGCTATACCAACCAGGCCGGGACATTTGCAGGTACCAGGTACAAGCGCTACGATGTCCTCGGCAATTTCGGTTTCAAAGCGGCCGACAATTTCCGCATCGACGCCATGGTAAATTACCAGAATGTGCTGCCCAATTATGTGGAGGCATTCCAGAATGAGCTTACGCGCGGCACACGCCTGACCCCGCTCATACGCATATACAAGGACGATGGCAACCCCATGCCGGGCGAAAACTACGCCACCCGCAACCGGTTCCACACGCTGAAATACGACGACGTGCGGTCGTCTACCGAACGGATCATCTCACGCGTGGCCGGCGACCTGCTGATAGCCAAAGGTTTGAGTTACAAGCCTGCCGTTTCCTACCTGATGCAGGATTACCGGTATATGTTCATGCGAAAAGGCACGCCGGCTTCGGAAATCCAGCCTTCGACCCAGCGCCAGAAGAACGAGGATACCAATAACTTCCGGCAGCTGATGATCGACCAGATCCTCCAATACAACTTTACCGTACACAGCCTGCACGACTTCACTTTCCTGGCGGGTTTCAATTTTACCAAATCCACCAACAGTATCGTGAATATCGGCTCCCAGCGCGCAACGAGCGATTACATTTACACGATTAACGAGCCCACCACGTCGGTCATCAACGGGGTAGTGAATACCAATGTCACGGATTTCAGGACTACGCTCACCGAAAGCCGCTCGGCGAGCTACTTCGGGCAGTTTAATTATGATTACGACGGCAAATACCTGCTCAGCGGCGCGTTGCGTTACGACGGTTTCTCCAATTTTGCCCCACAAAACAAATATGCACTGTTCCCCTCGGCCTCGCTCGGCTGGAACATCCACCGCGAAAAGTTCTGGAATGTGGCGCCGGTCAGCATGCTCAAATTCCGCGCAAGCTGGGGCCAGGCCGGTTCGAGCGACCTGAGCCTTACCGACACTTACGGCGGCTATTCGGCGGCGACGTACGCATTGGGGTCCGGCATCTTGCGGGGTAACCTCTCGAACCCGAACCTTAAATGGGAGCTCACCGAAACCACCGACCTCGCGCTCGACGCCGCGCTGTTCGGCGACAGGGTTACGTTGTCAGTCGATTTCTATAACAAACTCACTAAAAACAGGTTGGAATCGAAACCCCTGCCTTCCGAAGCGCCATTTCCCTCCATTACTTACAACAATGGAACCCTGCAAAACAAAGGCGTGGAAATTGAACTGGGCGCGACGGTGATCAAAGCAGGTGCATTCACCTGGCGTACCAGTTTCTCATTTGCCCTCAACAGGACGATCATCAAAAAGCTGCCTGACAACGGCCGGGCCAAAAACCGGCAAGGCGGTGACCTCATTTACGACCCCGCCGCAGGCAAAAACGTAGAAGCCGGTGGATTGGCGGAAGGTGAGCGGCCATTCGGGCTGTACGCCTACAAGGTGCTGGGCGTATTCTCGACCGAAGAAGAGGCGAAGGCCTGGAACGCCACCAAAAAGGACAACCTCGCCTCGCCGTCGGGCATTACCACCGGCAAGCACGCCGGCGATTTCATCTTCGCCGACCTCAACAACGACGGCGTGATCGACACCAAGGACCAGGTTTTCATGGGTTACCGCAACCCCGACAAGATCGGCGGAATGCAAAACACATTCACTTACAAATCGTTATCGCTCCGCGTGGCGGTCGACTATGCGCTAGGGCACATGATCAGCAACGGTGCGCTGGCCCGCTCGCTCGGTACCGGACGGGCGTTTAACGAAGGGGCTCCTTCGCAGGCCCTGGGACCGGATATCTGGCAAAAATCCGGAGACACCGGCAAGAAATACGCCCGTTTCTCATTCGCGGACGCCGATTTCGGTCAGCGCAACTACCTGCGCTCGGCGACATTGGGCAACAATAATGGCTATGGTTCCGACGTGTCGGCGATGATCGAAAAAGGCAATTTCCTGGCCCTGCGCGAGATTTCGCTTGCCTATGATTTGCCCAAAAACGTGCTCAAAAAGATCCGTTCGACGGGAATGAATGTATTCGTCAGCGTGTACAACCTCGGCTACCTGACCCAATACAAAGGCATTAACCCGGAAACCTACACCGGCTTCGACGCCGTGGGCTACCCGCGCCCGCGCCAGTTTTCGGTCGGCACGACGCTGAGATTTTAGGGCCGTTGGCCCTGACGGCCGACCGCTGACAGCCGACAGCCGTATAGCGACGGATTGGTTAACATCAAAATCGGCGGTCGGTGGTCAGCCGTCGGCGGTCAAAAACAAAAAACGACAACTCAATTATGAACCCAAGAATTAAATTCCTCATCCTAACCGCTTTTGCTCTCACAAGCCTTAGTGCCTGCGACAGCTTGCTGGATGTGAAGCCGCAGTCGAGCATTACCGAGGCGGTTTATTTTCAGAATGAAGGCGATTTTGAACCCTACCTGACCGGGATTTATACCTATATGCGGACTTTTGCCAACAATGTAACGTACGGTACCGAGCGCAGCGAAGAGCTGATCGCCGGCTCCAATTCGCGTTTCGGCGTGGCATGGTCGCAGATCATCACGCCTACGTCCGGGGCGATCAATTACAACGACTGGTACAAGGCCATCGGGCATTGCAACCTGCTGCTGGCGAAGATCGAAAGCTTTCCGTTCGCCGGTAATCCCGATCTCAAAAAGCGCATTCTGGCCGAAACTTATAGCTTACGGGCCTATTTTTACTTTCACCTGACGCGCATTATCGGCGACGCGCCCCTGATGCTGCAAGCCGTGACGGACGAAAATGTGCCGCTCCTGCCGCGCTCCCCGGCGGTTGAAGTAATGAAGCAGGTGCGTGCCGACCTCGACCAGGCGATCGGCTTGTACAAGTCACTGGGCAATTTCTCCGCCACCTCCTACCCGAGCAAATACCGCTTTGCATACGCTTCCACGCAGGCGCTCAAAGCCGAGGCCGGCTTGTGGAGCGCCAAAGTGCTGGGCGGCGGCGATGCGGATTTCAATGCGGCCGTCGCGGCCATTTCCGAAGTCGAGGCGTCGGGCGTTTCGCTGAATGCCGATTTTAAAAATGTAACCGGGCTGCGGGCGCCCAACAATCCGGAAGTGATCCTGTCGGCCTATTTCAGCCGGGACGAAACGGGCGGGAACTACGGCGTGAATGCATTGCCGTTCCTGACGATCGTGCAGGGCGCGGTAAACCTCGACAGCCTGCCTTACACCCAAACTTCCACCACCGGCCAGGGCGCTTACCAGATCAGCCAGCCGTCGCGGGCATTATTTAGCAAAAGCACCACCGACAAGCGTATTCCATACACCTGGGTTACCGAACGGCAAACCTCCGGTCCAAAAATCTCCTGGATTACCAAATACCCCGGCACCAGATATTCCGACGACCGCATTTCCGACAATGAAGTGATCATTTTCCGCCTCGCCGACATTTATTTGATGAAGGCCGAAGCATTTGCTGCCCTTGGTAAGGTGGAAGAATCCATTGCCTACCTCGACAAAGTTCGCACACGGGCGGGCACAGGCGCTTACGCGGGAGCGAAAACCAAACCGGCCGTGGAGCGCGAAATCCTCGACGAGCGCGGCCGTGAGCTGTTTTTCGAGAACAAACGCTGGTACGACCTCGTGCGGTTTCACAAAGGCGGCACCATCGATGTGTACAAGTTTGTACCGAATCTAACAGGTAAGAAAACACCGCTCTTCTGGCCGCTGAATACGACGGTACTCGCCAACAATAACCAGCTGGTGCAAACAGAGGGCTACTAATCAGTGCATTGCAGGTATTTTATTTTAATGTTTTGATATGATAAAAAAGACATTGCTGATTCTGATCTTCCTGGGCGCCACTAGGGCATTTTCGCAGGACATTCCCGAAACCCGCGCATTGTTCAGCGCAGGTGAGAATGGGTACAAAAGCTACCGCATCCCATCACTCATTAAAGCCAAAAATGGCGCATTGATCGCTTTTTGTGAAGGCCGGAAAGACGGCGCGGGTGACGCGGGCGATATTGACCTGCTTATGAAACGCTCCACGGACAATGGCAAAACCTGGGGACCGCAAACGGTCGTCTGGGACGATGGCACCAACACCTGCGGCAATCCCTGCCCGGTACTCGACGAACAAACCGGCGAAATTCTCCTGTTGCTGACCCAAAATCGCGGCGACGTTCCTGAAAAGGACATTATCACCAAAAAATCCGAGTCGACCCGGACGGTATGGCTCTCCCGCAGCGCCGACCACGGTGCTACCTGGGCCAAACCGGTTGAAATAACCCAAACTACCAAGAAACCCGACTGGGGCTGGTACGCAACCGGCCCGGGTGTTGGCATACAAATCAAAAACGGTCCGCGCAAAGGCCGCCTGGTGATCCCCTGCGATTTCAGCTACGACGACCCGAACGGCAAGGTCCGCAACGGCCCGTTTGAATACGGCGCGCACGCCATTTACAGCGACGATCATGGCAAAACGTGGCAGCTCGGCGGGACCATCACGCCCAAAATGAATGAATGCCAGGTGGTGGAAATGGCCGACGGGAACGGCACATTACTCATGAATATGCGCTCCTATTTTGGCCACGGTCGGCGGGCGCAGTCGCTGAGTTACGACGGTGGCGTGAGCTGGACGGCCCCCGAAGACATTCCCGAACTTGTAGAACCGGTGTGCCAGGCGTCCATTATCCGGTACCAGCGCCCCAAAGGAACCGGCGCAATGCTTTTTCTAAACCCCGCCAGCACCACCAAACGCCATAACCTCACATTACGGGCCAGTTTCGACGAAGGAAAAACCTGGCCGGTGATCCGTACCATTTTCCCCGGACCATCGGCCTATTCGAGCATGGCTGCATTACCCGACGGTAATATACTGTGCCTTTACGAGGCGGGCAAAACCGGCGCTTATGAGCAGATCGTGCTGCAAACCATCACCCCGCAATGGCTGTTCGGGGACCGCAAATAGCTGAATTTCAAGTTTATCAATCCATATGAATACCATCCAACACACCGACGGCCTCATTGCCGCGCTTTTCACTCCCTTACATCCCGACGGCTCGGTGCATTACGAGCTGTTGCCCGCATTGGTCGAGCATTTGATCAATACCGGAGTTTCGGGCATCTTCATTTGCGGCAGCAACGGCGAAGGGCCCAATCTGACGCTCGAAGAACGCATGCAGGTTTCCGAAACCGTGATCAACGCCGGCAAAGGTCGCATGCGCATGATCGTACACGTAGGGCACGCGAGCATCGCGGAGGCGCGCAAGCTGGCGCGTCACGCACAGGAGGCGGATGCCGACGCTATTTCGTCCGTCGCGGCATTCTATTTCAAACCTACTTCCGTGCAAAATCTCGCCGATTGCATGACCGACATTGCCGCTGGCGCACCGGAGTTGCCTTTCTATTATTACCACATTCCCTCGCTAACGGGCTTTTCGGTCGACGTCCTCGATTTCATGCGCATTGCCGAAAAGCAGATCCCGAACTTTGCGGGCGTAAAATACACCGCGGCGACGCTTTGGGAATACCAGGAATGCCTGCATTACGATAGCGGCAAATATGATGTATTGTATGGTTTTGACGAAAACCACCTGCCTGCATTGTCGATGGGCGCCAAAGGGTGCATCGGGAGTACTTTCAACTTCGCCGCACCATTCTATTTAAAGGTAAGGGAGTATTTCGAAGCGGGCGAAATCGATAAGGCGCGTAAACAAATGCTTTTCTGCGTCGAAATGGTACGGATCGTGGTGCAATACGCACCGATTCCCGCCCAGAAAGCCGTCATGAAAATGCTCGGTTTCGATATGGGTCCCTGCCGCCTGCCCCTCGTGGCCCTACCCGACGATCAGTACGAGGCATTGCACCGCCAATTGAGCGAAATCGGCTTTTTTGAAAAATCGCAAACCGGCGAAGCCATCGAAACAATTCATGACAATTCCTGACAACGCTTGACCCAATGACCCGCTTCCTTTTCTTCCTGACCATTTTCCTGCAAACTATGATTTCCAATGCCCAGCAGCCGGGGCCTTCGCCCCTGCAATGGAAAAGCCTGCCGCCGCTACCCGACGAGGTCGGATTTGCCGGTGCCTATGCGGGCGTGAGCAACAATGCGCTGATTGTCGGCGGCGGTGCCAACTTTCCGGGTAATGCCGGGCCATGGGGTACCGCGCCCAAAACCTGGTATGACGACATTTTTGTGCTGGAAAATCCGTCGGGAAGCTGGAAGAAAGCGGGTATACTGCCACGTGCTATGGGCTACGGCGTTTCGCTCACGACGCCCGAAGGCGTTTTCTGCCTCGGAGGCGCCGACGGTACGCAGCATTACAACCAGGCATTTTTCCTGAATTGGAAAGACGGCCGCATTACCACCACCCCACTCCCGGCACTGCCCGTTCCGCTTGCTTATGCTTCCGGCGCATTGCTGGGCAATAAAATATATGTAGCAGGCGGCACCAGCGCCCCTTCCGACACCAATGCGCTGAGCCGTTTCTGGGAATTTGATTTACATAAAAAACAATGGAACGAACTCCCGCCCATCCCCGGAAATGGCCGCATGCTGGCCGTGGCAGGTGCGCCGGGCGCCGGTGCGCAGGATGGCCGTTTTTTCCTGTTCAGCGGGGTTGAGCTGCACCCAAATGCCGCCACCGGCGCCACGCAGCGCACTTATTTGAAAGAATGCCTCTCCTATAACCCGGCCACCAAAACCTGGAAGCGTATTGCCGACCTGCCCAACGCGGTAGCGGCGGCGCCTTCACCTGCGTATGCGGCCGGACAGTCGCACCTGCTCGTGGTGGGTGGCGACGACGGCGCCAATGCGCAGCGGGTAATGGAGCTCAGAGAAAAACATCCCGGTTTCCGCAGCGAAATCATGGCCTACCAGAGCATTACCGACACCTGGGCGTCGCTGGGGGTATTTTCGGAAGGGAAAACGGCGGTTACCACGCCACTCGTAACCTGGAACGGGCAACTGGTAATCCCGTCGGGCGAGGTGCAGCCGGGTATCCGCTCACCGCGCGTGGCGGCGGGCAGTCCGGTGGTGAGTACCGGCACATTCAACGGAGTCGATTGGGGGGTGGTGTCGGTTTATTTCCTGTTGGTACTGGGCATCAGCATTTACGTTTCGCGTAAAATGAGCGCCAGCACCGATGATTTTTTCCTCGGCGGCCAGAATATCCCCTGGTGGGCGGCCGGGTTGAGCATTTTCGGGAGCAAGCTCAGCGCGCTCACGTTCATCGCCATTCCCGCCAAAACTTACGCCACCGACTGGGTTTATATTTTTGCCAATGCGATGATCGTGGTGGTGGCGCCGATCGTGATCTGGTTTTTCCTGCCCTATTTCCGCAAACTGAAAATCACAAGCGTTTATGAATACCTCGCATTCCGGTTCAACAAAACCGTCAAACTGGTGGGCAGCTTCACATTTGTTGTTTTTCAGGTCGGCAGATTGGGGATCGTGATCTACCTTCCTGCATTGGTACTGAGCACCGTCACCGGCATGAACCTCATGCTTTGCATTATCCTCACCAGCCTCATTACGACGGCCTACACCATTTCCGGCGGGATCGAAGCTGTCGTCTGGACGGAAGTGATGCAGGTCGGGGTGCTGCTGGGCGGGGCATTTCTCAGTTTGTTTTTCATTGCCAATGCTTCCGGCGGCTTCGGTTCGCTATTCGATCAGGCAGGCGATGCGGGCAAGTTCCATATGATCAACAGCGGCTGGGCCATTACCGAGCCGGTGCTATGGGTGGTTTTGGTAGGTAATTTTTTAACCCAAATCGTGACCTACACCTCCGATCAGGTGGTAGTGCAGCGGTATCTCACCACGCCTACCGAGGCCGAAGCACGCCGATCGATCTGGACTAATGCATTCCTGGTCATCCCGGCTACATTAATATTCTTCCTTGTCGGGACCGCATTATGGGTGTATTTCAAACAAGAGCCTCAGCTCCTGAACCCGATGGCCCGGAACGACGACATTTTCCCCTGGTTTATCTCGACGCAACTACCCGCAGGCTTGCGCGGATTGGTCATAGCAGGTCTTTTCGCCGCTACGATGTCTACCATCAGCTCTTCCATGAACTCGATTGCTACCGTGGTTACTACCGATTTTTTCCAGCATTTTGTCCCAAAATCCACCGACCTGCAACGTTTCCGCTTTGCACGTTACACCACACTCGCATTGGGCGCGGCGGGGATCGGCATTGCCGTGTGGCTGGTTTTTATGGAAAACAACAGTATCTGGGACCAGTACCTGAAACTGATCGGGATATTCGGCGGCTGCCTGGCGGGCATGTTCGTGGCGGGGATATTTGTCCCTTCGATCAACAGTACGGGCATTCTCGCCGGGTTTTTCATCAGCGCGGTACTATTGTATTTCGTGCAGGCCAATGGCTGGGTGCATTTCTTCCTCTATCCCGGCGTCGGGATCTTCGGATGCGTGATCTTCGGGTGGCTGGTGAGTAGGGCGGTACCCGAGGCACGGCCTTCATGACATAATTCTTTGAAATGCTAGACCCGCGGCATTTTATAACCGTTGTGGTATTCGTTACCGATCAGCTTGTTGGCGGCTGCATGATCGAACTCGCCTTTTTGCGCATTCCAATGGAGCGTGCTTCCCGTTCGGTAAGCGATATTACCCATTTGCGAAAGGATAGCCACCTCCGCGCCTACACGTATGGGCGCGTGCAGGTCGCCCATGCGCCGCGATCGGATCACTTCCACGAAGTTTCTGGCATGTTCATCGAGGCCATTGTCGGACGACGCCTGCAATGGTACGGCCTGCATGCGTTTTTCGTAAGGTACCACCTCCCAGCCCTGGCGGTCGACGATCAATGTACCGTTCTCGCCCAGGAATGCAATGCCGTGCTGGCGGTTGTAAATACCTGCGCCGTAGCCGATCACGTGCTCCCATTGGATATTAAAATCGTCGTACTCAAAAAGTGCCGTTAATGTGTCGGGCGTTTCCGCGCCGGGGTTACGCAGCATGGAACCGCTGGCGCTCACCCGCTTCGGAACACCGGCGGCGGCGGCGGGCGCTTTCATGCCAAGCAATGCGTAATCGAGCAAATGCACGCCCCAGTCGGTCATGATGCCGCCCGCATAATCCCAAAACCAGCGGAACGAGCCGTGAAAACGGTTGGGGTTGAACGGCCGTTTGCTAGCCGGGCCCAGCCACATATCATAATCCACGCCAGCCGGAACAGCGCTGTCGGGATGTTTTAAAATGGGGTTACCATAATTAAAATACCCCCAAACTTTTACCAGCCCCACCTTCCCGAGCTTCCCCGAATGCACAAAATCGACCGCGTCGCGGAAATGCTTCTGGCTGCGCTGCCATTGCCCCACCTGCACCACCCGGTTGTACTTCTCCTGCGCCGCTACCATCGCCCTGCATTCGGCAATGGAATTACCGATCGGCTTTTCCACATATACATCCTTGCCGGATTCACAGGCCTCGGCCATCATCAGGCAATGCCAGTGGTCGGGCGTGCCGATCACCACGGCATCGATATCCTTGTTGTCCAAAACCCTGCGGTAATCTCCGAAAGTCCGGACCTTTATGCCTTTCGCGGCCAGCTCGGCGGCGCGCTTATCAAGCACATTGCGGTCGGCATCACAGAGCGCAACGCATTCCACCCCGGGGTTTTTCATCACCGCATTGACGTCCGCCCACCCCATACTATTGATCCCGATCGCCGCGACGCGGATCTTGTCTGCGGCGGAACGCACAAACCGGCTTGCATGCGCAAAGTTGCTGATAACGGGTGAAATAGCAGCGCCACCGGCGGCAGCCGCAGCGGTATGGATGAATTTTCTTCTGGAAATAGTCATGACAAATCAAGGTGATGGCCAGCGTAAAACAAAGCAGGTTTTCAGCCACTTTTACCGCTGTTTTTTCACAAAGTATTCTTGCTATATTTCAAATGTCATCTTGACAAATCTAGCCGGATAATTTTGCATTGCCGGGAAAAAGTATGGCTTTCCCTATAAAAATCCCGAATGATAACGTTCCCGGCAACGTCTGCGTAAAAAAATCGGCCGAATGCATTGGTCACGATCAAAAATGGATTCAAATTAAGTCCGGGCAGTGATGGGCACCCTGGCCCCACATCGGAAAAGTCCAATTTTAATCACACACATCCGACACCGTTTTACAGCACCGATTAACCACATGAACATCAAATCTCTACCGGACCAACACCTCGTCGAAGCCCTCCGGGACGATGACGGCCTGGCGTTCCGGGAGATTTACCAGCGCTACTGGAAAAAAATGTACCTGCTCGCGCTCCGCAAGATCGACGACCGCGAAGCCGTTGAAAGCATTGTCCAGGATGTTTTCCTCCGGTTATGGGAGCGCCGCAGCCTTTTGCAGATCGACAACCTCGAAGCCTACCTTGTCACGTCGGTGAAATACACCTGCATCAACCATTTCAAATCGGCCATGGTGCATGAAAAATACCTTACTCACGCATTCACCGGCTACTCCGATACGACTTACACGACCGAAGAGCAGCTCAACGCCAGCGAGTTAATGAGCAGCATTGAAGCCCGTCTAAGTCATTTCCCTGAAAAAGCCCAGACCATTTTCCGCCTCCACCGCCTCGAGAACCGCTCCACCAAAGAAATCGCCACCCAAATCCAAATGCCCCAACGAACCGTAGAGCACCATTTGAGCCTTGTGGTGAAGGCGCTGCGGTCGTATTTGAAGGATTATTTGTGAAAAAGGGAGGAAGGAGGAAAGGAGGAAAGGGAGGATGGAGGATGGGGAATTTCCCCTGTAAACAGGTTGCCCCTCCCGAGCCCTGCCAGATGATTATTACAAACCTAGTTTCTCCCATTTTCCTTCCCTTCCTCCCCCTCCTCCCTTCCTCCCCTTCCTCCCTCTCCTCCCCTTCCTCCCTTTCCTCCCTTCCTCCCCATTGCACAAAAGCCAGAACTTTCACCTCCAAGCGCCCTAAAAACATAACTTATCCAATAATATTTAAAAAGTTTTGCGGATCATGGCACTGGCGTTTGACTACTCACTAAAAAGCAAGTAGTCAACCATCGGCCATGAACCGGGAACAATTCGCAGCATTATTGGAGAAATATCAGGAAGGCCGTTGC
>CAMLNK010000027.1 GCA_946481035.1 uncultured Dyadobacter sp.
CAATGCATTTCCCGCGGCTGCTGTCGCGTACAAATGGTTTGAATATGCCCCGCCGAAAGTTAGTATGGCTCCTGCGCCCGTGCGCCGGGCTTCAAGCAAATTGTATTTCAGCTTCCGCCATTTGTTACCCGAAACAGTCGGGTGAATGAGATCATCGCGTTTCAAGTACAGCTGCACACCGGCCTTTTCCGTCTGCTCATTCGAGAGCTGTTGCAGTAGCGTGGGAATCGACGCGCTCAGTAAATCCACTTATTTTGATAATTTTGCTGATAGTAAAACAAAAAAGGATGTCCGTAGAACTGGTTGATATTGCCTCCGAAGAGGACGATTTATTTGAACATTACCGCATTGTCGCCGACAAGGGCCAAAGCCTGATGCGGCTCGATAAGTTCCTGAATCTTCACGTAGCCAACGCTTCGAGGACAAAAATACAAAACGGCATCGAAGCGGAGGCCGTAAAGGTAAATGGGCAGCCGACGAAAGCCAGTTACAAGGTCAAGCCGTTTGACGTGATCACGCTTTCGCTCCCGGAGCCCCCGCGCGACACCGAGATCCTCCCCGAAAATATCCCGCTGAATATCGTGTATGAGGACGACGTGCTGATGATCATCAACAAACCCGCGGGAATGGTCGTCCACCCGGCATATGGCAACTGGACAGGCACGCTGATCAATGGATTGGTATACCACTTCCAGCAGCTCCCCACCGGCCGGAATGGCGAAGGCCGCCCGGGATTGGTGCACCGCATCGATAAGGATACCTCCGGCCTGCTCGTGATCGCGAAAACCGAGTTTGCGATGACTTTCCTCGCCAGCCAATTCGCCGATCACTCAATTGAACGAACCTATCACGCATTGATATGGGGCGAACCCAAAGCCGAAAAAGGCACCGTTACCGGCCACATCGGGCGCAGTGCACGTGACAGGCGCGTGATGGACGTCTTCGTGGACGGCAGCCAGGGTAAGCGTGCAGTGACGCATTACGAGGTCATTAAGCCGCTTCGCTACGTTTCGATGATCAAATGCAACCTCGAAACCGGTCGCACGCACCAGATCCGTGCGCATATGAAACATATCGGCCACCCGATCTTCAACGACCCGATGTACGGGGGCGACAAGATCCTGCGGGGAGTTTCGAGCGGCAGTTATAAGGCGATGGTCGAAAACGGGTTCAGCCTCATTCCCGGGCAGGCATTGCACGCGAAATCGCTCGGTTTTATCCATCCTACTACACGCCAGTGGATCCAGTTCGACACCGATTTACCCGAAAATTTCCAGGCAATCCTCGAAAAGTGGGAAAACTATGTGAACTCTCAGTAGGAAATAGTATATTCTCGATTCTTAACCTTTCTAATCAATAAACCACTAACATGAATATCTCGACCAGGCAGGGAACAGCAGAAGATATACCCGCAATTTTTGAATTGGTGAAAGAGCTTGCGATCTATGAACGGGCGCTGAACCAGGTAACCAATAATGTCGACAAAATGAACCGCGATTACAACGAAAAGCTTTTCGACTTTTTCGTTGCAGAAGTCGATTCCAAGATCATCGGGCTTTGTCTTTACTACTACCGCTATTCTACCTGGAAAGGAAAGCGGCTCTACATGGAAGACATCATCGTTACCGAATCCATGCGCGGGAACGGGATTGGTAAAATCCTTTTCGACGCCACGGTAACCGCGGCGAAACAGGTAGGCTGTACGGGAATGATGTGGCAGGTGCTCGACTGGAACACGTCGGCAGTCAATTTTTACCGCAAATACGGCACCAATTTCGACAATGAATGGATCAACTGTAACCTGGATTTTTGAGAGGTTACAGAGCAAGTATACTAAAAGGCCGGCCTGCTGTCATTGCAACAGGTCCGGCCTTCTTTCTTTAGTTCTTTGGAGCGACTGCTCGTAGCGCCATTCTTCAATCTTCGCTTCATGCCCCGACATCAGGATTTCGGGTACTTTATGGCCTTCAAAATCGGCCGGGCGGGAATATACCGGCGGTGCCAGCAGATTGTCCTGGAATGAGTCCGTCAATGCGGAAGTTTCGTCGTTCAGCACGCCCGGGATGAGGCGGATAATGGCGTCTGCAAGTACAGCCGCAGCCAACTCCCCACCCGACAGCACATAATCACCAATGCTGATTTCCTTCGTCACGAACATGTCGCGTACGCGCTGGTCTACGCCCTTGTAATGCCCGCAGAGCATCATCAGGTTGCCTTGCAATGACAGCTGGTTCACCATCCGTTGCTGCATTTGTTCGCCGTCCGGAGTGAGGTAAATGATTTCATCATACTCCCGTTCGGCCTGCAATGCACGAATGCACCGCGCAATCGGCTCGATCTGCAACACCATTCCTGCCCCGCCGCCGAATGCGTAATCGTCGATCGTGCGGTGTTTATTAGTGGAATAATCGCGGATGTCGTGAATCACCACTTCCACATGATTGGCCTGCTGCGCCCGTTTCAATATCGAATGCGCGAAAAAGCTATCAAGCAGGCTCGGTACGCAACTCAATATATCAATCCGCATCATCGGGAGTGCTGTCTGATGAATTATCGAGATAAACTTCCAAAAGACCTTCCGGCAGGTTTACCAGTAACGATTTGGCCTCCTTGTCGGCTTTGATCACAATATCATTGGCAGTTGGGATCAGCACTTCCGAACCCTGGTAATCCATCGCGATCAGGTCCTGGCCATTCAGTGAATACACTTCGCGTACAATGCCCAGCTCTCCCAGCGTTTCGTCCACCACTTTGAAGCCTTTGATCTCGTGGTAATAGAACTCATCTTCACCGAGTTCGTCCAAATCTTCCAAAGGCAGATAAAGCGAGCTGCCTACGAGTGCCTGCGCTTTCACGATGGTATCGACGTCCTCGAAAGTCACGATCGCATTGCTTTGCTTCTGCAAATTGATGTCCTCGATAAAATAAGGCACCAGCTCACCTTTGATCTCGATATAAACCGTTTCCAGGTCTTCATAATCATCCGGATAATCCACGTCCAGATAAATTACCACATTGCCGGCGGTGCCGTGGGTCCGCACGATATAGCCCAATAAATAACAGTTATCCTGTGTCATTTGCGGGATTTAATATTTTGGTTCTGTATAAAACAATATGAGTCTGTGCGGAATACCGACAGACCCATAGCGCAATGTATGTACATTAAATTATTCTGCTGACTCTTCTGCCGGAGCATCTGCTTCGGTAGCTTCTGCTGTTGCGTCAGCGGCTTCGTCAACCACTTCCTCAGTTGCAGCTTCTTCCACAACAGGAGCATTTTTCTTAGCGATAGCCTCAGCACGAGCTTCATTAACTTTACGTTCAGCGTCAAGTTTCGCTTTCTTGTCAGCCTCTTTCTGCGCTGCCAAAGAATCAGCAGCAGTAGCTTTACGGTCTGTTTTCGAACCTTTCCACTCTTCGAAACGTGAATCAGCAACTTCTTGCGAGATAGCACCTTTCAAAACACCTACTTGCAAGTGCTTGCGAAGCAATACACCTTCGTGTTGCAAAATTGAACGCGCTGTGTCAGTTGGCTGAGCACCTTTCAAAAGCCAGTCAACTGCTTTGTCTGATTCCAAAACGATGGAAGCAGGGTTGGTACCTGGGTTGTAGATACCCAATTTTTCGATGAAGCGACCATCACGTGGTGCTCTGGCATCTGCGACTACGATATCATAGATCGCTTTCTTTTTGCGTCCCCGACGCGCTAATCTGATTTTAACTGCCATTTGTGAATTTGTTATGGTTGGGAGCTCGTCCCGTAATTAAACAGGGTGCAAAGGTACGCAAAACTTTCCTGTTTCTTGATATAGCCAAACAAAAAAGGGAGACAATTTCTCGTCTCCCTTTCGGTGTGTTAGTGCAGCTACTAGCGGCGGAAACCAGCCGGGTAAGTAGAGCGGATTGTATTGTTAGGCAGGATCTTGATCTCAACGCGACGGTTAGATTGAAGACCTTCTACTGTTGTGTTTTCTGCGATCGGGCGATATTCACCGTAGTACTCAGTGATAATACGGCTAGGATCTGTCAAGCCTGCGCGAACCAGGAAGCGTTTCGCTGCATCCACACGACGACGTGACAGGGATACGTTGTAGCTATCCGAAGCACGGGCATCCGTGTGACCTACGAGTACGATGCGGCAGTTGGTACGCATGTTCAACAGTTCAACCACTTTGCTGAGTGTTTCTTTCGAAGGATTGCGGATGATCGCCTTGTCGGTATCGAATTCGATATTGCTGAACAACGCTTCGCATTCGTCTTTCGGCAGGTTATTTTTGATAGCGTCGCGGATGATTTTATCAATATCCAATGCAACACCACCACCTGATACGATGCTACCGGCAGGTGTATTTGCTTCTTTATCGAACAGGTCAGCTACGCCGTCGCCGTCGGAGTCAGTATAAAGACGTGGGTCAACCGGCTTAGGCATGTTAGCTTTCGCGATTGAATCCGCATCGTTCATAGTCGGGTTGTAAGGAACCGGGATCAGCTGTTGCGGGTTAGCCCAACGCAGGTGGTAACGACCGGCAGCCGCATCGTATTTACCATCTTTCGCTCTTACCGCATTCTTACCAAGTTTGTAAGTAAGCGCCAGCGACAGCATTCCGTAAGCATCGTTCCTTGAATCACCTTTTGCGAACGTCCAGATTCCTTGCTGACTTACATAGTCACTAAGGCCACCAACTGTTGCATCCAGTTTTTCTGTATTTACAAAGTTATGCGTGTAGTCAAGTCCAAGGTCGAACCGTGAGCTCAGTTCATAGTGAACTGTAAAACCAACTGGTACTACCCATTCGCGTGTGTAAGTGGATCCGTTGCGTTCCCATTTACCGGCTGTTTTCGAGCTGGCGTCGGTGTTGGTAGAGAAGTCACCTGAAATACCTTTGGTAACGTTGGTGTAATCTACGTCTGTGTGATAATAGATAATACCACCTCCCAAATGCGCATCTACTTTCCAGCGGCGCAATTTATTGTAACCGAGCAGCAAACGGTTCACATTAAGTGTTCCGTCCAAAGTCAGTTGAACAAATGAAGGGCTGTTGAAAGTAGCGCTGTAAGTATCACCGCTCAAAGAGCTCTGGTGATTGTCTTTGGCTCCCTGAAGACGGCCGTTATAGCCTGTCAGCTGGATACCGAACAGTGGTGTAAGTTGCTTATTCAATGAAAGCCCCCATGCACCTGTCAATTCTTCCCGGTCTCCACGCCTGAAGCCATTGTACTGGGTCAAATCTCCGAAGAATTTTGTAATACCTCCGTAACCTGTGATTGACCAAGTATTCATTTTGTTAGGTCCGTCGTATGTACGGTTTTGAGCTTGCGTATTGTAGCTCAGGAGGGTAGAACAAAGTAAAGCAACGTAAAGATTCTTTTTCTTCATGGGAAACACGCGTTATGTGATTCAATTCAAATATAGCATTATAAATAAATTCAAAAATCAGAAAAAAAGCCAAGCCTGTAAGCCGGGTTCTGTGACTTCGACCAGCAAACCTGATCTCCGCTCCTGCCATTTATCCAGGATTCCGGTCACCCGGAACCTCTAACGATCTACCCGTGTCGGCGCCCCGAAGGAACAGGGACGAGTAGCCCCATTAACCAACACCTATTTGACCTTTCAGCCCGTAAGGTTTACCATGCATTCCCTGTCACCAGGAAACCGGTGGGCTCTTACTCCACCTTTTCACCCTTACCGAGGCATACAAAAAATATGCCAGGGCGGTATCTTTTCTGTGGCACTTGCTGTCAACGGACCGTCACCAGTTCGTTGCCTTCCCGTTAGGAAGTACGGTACTCTGTGCTGCCCGGACTTTCCTCCCCGGTTAAAAAACCGCAGCGGCAGGACAGCTTAGACCTTTCCTCTGACCACAAAGCTAAGAAATACTTTCTTTCGATCAGCAGTCAATATACCATAAAAAGTAAAAAAATATGGCACTTACGCTGATTATTGTACAAATTTTTGATCAGATTCCTTTCAATCCATCGACTTTCAAATTGACTTTTCCGGTCGCAAATACAACAGAATAAAGATGTTTCGGAGTGAGGTAAACCTTATCGGGCACAATATCGGAAAGTATTCCTTTTACAACTACTCCCTCGGTGACTTTGTAGTTGGCCAGCGTCTTCTGAATGGTATTTTTGGCATCGGCAATCTGGCTACCTACCGGAAAAACCATCCGCTTTTCCATCATCCGGCTGAACTGCCCCTGCAAGAGCCAGCCGGCCGTTCGAACGATCGAATTTTTGGTATCAAGGTCGTAATCAAGGCTTTTGAGTGACAACTGCTGCGTGGCGGGATCATAGTAAGGGATTCCCTTTAAGTAAATATCGCCGCCGATGCTCCCCTTCAATCCCGCCTTGATCACCAGCCGGTCGTTCTGTCCGTACATCTCGATGGACGTAACCTCTACATGATACTTTCCGCCCAAAAACGAAAACTTCTCGCCTGCAAACTGCTTGGTCGCCAGCCGCGCCGCGTCTTCGTACGACACCAGACTGATCAGTCCGATCTTGAAGTCGTCCTGAACTTTGTCTACGATCCGCAGATCCGGCAGCTTCTGCGCTGGCGCTGCGGCAGGCTTTACGGCCGACGTAATAGTTTGAGTATAACCTTTAATACCAATGACCGAACGGAGGATATTGTTTTTCGCAAGTAACGGTGTCATTTCCACGCCCGTGGGCATGATCACCAGCCACGTATCATACTCCTTCGCGAGCATTACGGGCTGGCGTGCAATGTTCCAGGCCAGTTCCGCATTCTTTTTGAGTGCGAGGTTCGACGCCACCTGCCCGTCGATCGCTTCGGTTATCTTGTCAAAATTCTTGTTCAGCATGCGGCTCACCATCCCTTTAATGGGAATGTTAATGCCCGCGACGCGAATGCTCGGCTCGCTGAGCCAGTCGTAGCTATCGACGTAAGTATCCGATTTGAGCTGCCACGACGGCGTGATGCCTATCTTGGAAATCAGGCGAATACGGATCGAAAACTCGGTATCCTTATAACCCGACATCGTCATGCCCAGCGGACTGACCTTGTAACCGGCGCTTACCCAGATTTTCAACGGCACTTCAAAAAGGAACGACGAGTCGATCGCGACGACTTTGATCGGGCTGATCTTCCAGACTTTCGCTTTCAGGTTGTCGTTACCTTCGTCCTCGTAACTGTTATCGTCGTAGATCAATCCCTTGATCTGGTTATTGATCTGCTTTTCGATTTCCGCTACCGGGATCTCGACCGGCACATTCAGTACCGACAAATGCTTTTCATTCTGGATCTCCTTATCCGAATATTTGTATTCTTCCATAGGGGCCTTAGGGGAGGTTTTTTTAGAACCGCAGCTCCAAAAAATAACGGCTGCCAAAGCGATTACCAGAAAATAACCGCGCCTGACGTATATATTATTTGATTTTGACGAGGGTTGCACCGTATCCGAATTTCTCTTTTAATGCATCTTTAAAAAATTGCACATGCTGGTTCTTACCAAGCCTGCGGTGCAGCTCATTTTTCAAAGCGCCGCTGCCTGCGCCATGTATGAACGTAATTTCTTCCATTCCATTGGCAATGGCCGATTCCAGATTACTTTCGAAAACATCCAGCTGCTTTTTCAGAATCGCGTCGCTGGACAGGCTTTTGTGATTATTTACCAGCTTTTCGATATGCAAATCGATGACCTGCTCCGGTTTGGGAAGGCTGTTTTGCTCCGAAACCGACTGACCCAGCATACTTGCCTTGATTTCACCCGCTACATCCGCCGAAATCCCGGGCGCTTCCCGTTTCAGGTTTTCCTCATCCAATTGGTATACAAATCCATCCTTCGCCAGCACGGGCACTTTGCCTTTGTTTTTGTAAAACGACTGCGCACGGCAACGAATGCGTTTGTTCAATGCGACTGGCAACTGGTGATTGCCTTCGCGGTAATACAATGCATGAATGTCAAACACCGGCCATGATTCGAAGTCCTTCATCAGCACTTCGGTCAGCTTTTGCGAAGTACGCGGTTGCAGCACGCCGCCGGCCAGTCCGGTACTTGTTGATTCAGAAGCCGCTACGGCTGTGAATGGCAATATCCAGTCGGTATTGTTAATGACGTGGACAGTCAATGCGCGGTCGTTCACCGAAATGAACGCCAGGTAAATGCCTTTTTCGGCAAATGGCACATTACGTGGGACGATCACATCCGCACGGGCTGCTACCGCCTTTACCTCTTCCGGTTTCACCATCCGCTGCGATTCCACAGGTGAAATCGTCACGATTTCATTTCTCAGGACCGGAATGCGAAACCCATCCTCAATTTCGATTTCAACCACATTACCAGGCAAAAAAGCGTAAATAACACCTTCTTCCCTGCCGTGTACCAATCGTACTCTATCTCCGATATTCATAGTAAATGTTGCTTTCTGATCATTTGAACCGGTTTTGGGTTCAAACAATTCTTTTAAAAATAAAATGGCTTGAAATCGACGCCTTTTCTGCTGAACTGCAATGCCGGGGCCGGGATTTTTATGGAATTGGCCAGAAAACCCAGCGTTTTAACAAACTTGCTCCGCGTTTTGATCTTCGTCAGATCGATATCCAGAGACAAATAATATTGGCGGTAAGGCCGGTACCCCATTTCAATGCTCTTGTCGCTCTCCGCCGAAACCATGTTCTGGATTCCATAACCTACTGAAAAACACAGCCAGGCAGGCCAGTTGGAGCCCTTAAAAAACGATTTGGGACTGGCCGAGAACCAGTAAGTCTGCCCGTTATAGTCTTTCAGCCAACGCTCCGACCAGCTGTCGCCAAGCAATTGCGGACGCACCTGCGCAAGTGATGTGTAATGGAATGAGAACTTGGGCTGAATGCGCACCTCATCCCACAATGCTACCTGACCGAGATACAGTACCGACCCCGTAATGTTCGCGATCATGTCGCCGGGCGAAAAGCCGTAGTCGGGCGAGAAGCCGTCGAGGATTTCAATGGGCGTTTGAAAAATCACCCCGGAAATGGCGCCGTAAACAAGCATCTGCCTTTTTGAAATACCTGTTTTCCGATACAATGCAGCAGTATGCCGAGCTATCTGGTAGGATGTGTAAAGGTGCCCCATTTTGTCCATTTGTAACCACTCGCCGCTGTCATCCATGACAGTGAATTTGGTCAGCGGATTCTTGTACCACGACTTGCTGAGGCCATAAATAGTACCGAGATAAACGGCCGATTGGGCTGCAAAAATACCTCGAAGCAGCTTGTAATTCGGTCGAGCTTCGGGTACGGAATCGCGGATAAGCGTGTCCCGGACAGGCGTGTCGCGGATAAGCGTGTCCCGGGCGGGCGGCTCGGGTACCTGCGCATACGTGGGAGACAGCACTCCGGCCAGCAGACAAGTCAGTAAGCAATGAAGAGTAAAACGCATTCGATCATTCCGGGACCGGAGCTTAATAGCCGCCATGGTATTTTCTCAGTCCCCATTCCGCCCCCAGCAGCACTACAATCAGGAAGAACAGCCATTTCAGATAGATCAGTTCGACCATATCCTCGGTGCTGTCCAGCCTGTCGGCCGGGCGGTCAGTTTTTAGTTTTTGAATAAATTGTTGCAGCGACGCCGGCGTTACAAATGCACCGCCCGACCGCCTCGCCAGATCCCGGAGCATTCCGAAATCCGCTGTGGTATTACTTAATTCGAGGTCGGCATTACGGATCACAAACTGGCCCGAAACACGTTCCTCTTTGCCTTTCATAGTCGTCGATGCCGCGTACCGGTAAACGCCGTCGGCCAGCCCGCTTACATTGAACCGCGGCGTCTCCTTCGCGTGGGTGTAGGTAAATTGCTTACTCTTACCCTTTTCATCCACCAGTTCCAATTTCACTTCCTGGCCAAAAATCGGCTCGTAAATATCGTTGTAAACCTCCGTTTGAAATGCTACCTGCTCCCCTGCCTCAAACTCGTTGCTGATCGGGTAAACGCGGAATTTCCGACGGTCTTCCTTCACCGAAAGCACCTGGATCAGCTTCTGGAAAAGGTTATCCACTACTTCCTGCTTGTTGGTTTGGGCAAATTCCTCCTGCCGCCATTGCCAGATCCCCTCTCCTGCCAGCACCGCCGTTTTCTGGTCGCCATTGGTATTCAAAACCAGCAGCGGCTTGTTCGTATTGAGTGTTCCTACTTTTTGGTACAATATCGTTTCGGTACCCGAGGAGATGTTGTACTCGCCAAAAGGCACCGAAAGCGGGGGAAGGCGTTCGAGCAGTTTCAGGCTTTCCGCATCCAGGTTAAGCTGTGAAAACGAAGGATTGAACCGCGCCGTAACCTTGTCGATCTGATTATTCGCGGAAGCATTGATAAACAACGACCGGTTCAGCGAACTGGCGAGCGGCACCGCCGACTGATTGCCCAGGATGAAAAACAAAGGCATTTTGGCATCCAGGTATTTGCGGACTTGTGCATTACCCAACCCCAGCACATTCGGGATCTGGTGCAGAATCACGAGATCATAAGGCTTGGCACTCGCCGGCGGGGTATTACCGATGGATAAAATATTGATATCCAACTCATAATTATCATTCGCCTCGATCACACTGCGAATGCTTTTGATATCGGGATGCGGCGCGAGCGCCATGAGCAATATCTTTTGCCGGCCGTCGATAATGTCGATATAAACCTCCTTCCGGTTATTCCGGCCCGAAGTTTCACCCGAAACCGCACCCAGCTCAATGGTATAATGCTGAACGCCTTTTTGCGTAGAAGATGTCTTAAAATCAAACGCCTTAAAATAATCCGCGCGGTCGATCACCACCGGCTGGCTCTGGATCACGCGACCGTTTTGCTTCAAAGTCACCGTCGTGCTTTTGCCCTGCAACCCATTGGCAGCAACCTCCGCCCTGATCGGGAACTCGTTGCCCAGGTACGCAATGCGGTTGCTCACCACATCTTTCACCCGGATATCCAGCTTGGGCACCGAGTCGCCTACCGCCAATGCATTCACCCTGAACGGGTAACGGTTATAGGCCGGCGAAACGCCCTGGTTCACGATACCGTCCGAAAGCAGTACTACGTCGGTCAGGTTACGGCCTTCAAAGTTGCTACGGACTGTTTGCAGCAGCCCCGCCAGGTTGGTTTTGTTTTGATTGAATGCAAGAGAATCCGCATTGTTCTGTGTGCCTTCCAGCGACTCGATACTTACCTCGAAGCCGGAATCGTTCAGATCGCGGGCGGCGGCCTTCACCTGCTCCATGGCAGCCTGGCCGTATTTCCCAACGGATTCAGAATTGTCGATCGCGAAAACGATCTTGGCCTTGTCGACCGAAGTTTGCGTACGCCGCACGAGCGGGCTCAGCAACAGGAAGCAAATCAATGCAACTACAATCCCTCTCACAGCAGCCAGCGCGTAGTTCAGTTTCTTACCCCAGGCCGGTTGCGGCTGATACAGCAGCCAGGCATAAGCCAAGCCCGCGAGCACGCAGAAAATGATGAACCAGTAAGGGGTTTGGAATATGAGCTCTGACCGCATGGATTGGAATACAATAGCTGGCGACGTTACAATATACAACGAAACCGCCAGCTATTTACTAACGAAGAAAGACTCTATGTTAACATACCGCCGTCGACCTGGATTACCTGGCCGGTGATATAGCGCGACATATCCGAAGCCAGGAACACGCAGGCGTCAGCAACCTCCTCGGGCTGGCCTCCGCGCTTCATCGGGATCGACTGTTTCCAGTCTTCCACCGCTTTCGCGTCTACCGCGTCGGTCATTTCAGTTTCGATAAACCCGGGAGCCACTGCATTCGAGCGGATATTTCTTGAACCCAATTCCAATGCGATCGACTTGGTAAAACCGATGATACCGGCCTTCGAAGCAGCGTAGTTCGACTGCCCCGCATTACCACGTATACCGACCACCGAAGTAATATTGATGATTGATCCGCTTTTGGCACGGATCATGGATTTCGTAGCGGCTTTGGTAAGGTTAAAAACCGATTTCAGGTTGATATTCACCACCGTGTCCCATTGCTCTTCGCTCATACGCATAAGCAACCCGTCGCGGGCTACGCCTGCATTGTTGATGAGCACATCGAGCTTGCCGAAATCGGCAATGACGTCGGTAACGAGCTGGTCTGCGGCCTGAAAATCGGAAGCATCCGAACGGTAGCCTTTCGCTTTCACACCGTACGATTCCAGTTCTTTGGCCAAAGCCTCGCCTTTTTCGACGCTGGACAGATATGTAAATGCGACATCAGCACCTTCCTGAGCCAGGCGCAGCGCGATCGAACGTCCGATACCCCGCGAAGCTCCTGTTACCAATGCAACTTTATTTGCTACTAACTTCATAAATAGGATTAGAATCTGTCAAAATATATACTGCCGGCAAAAATAGGATATTGGGCAGAGACCGGCAAATAAACGACCTATGGTACTTTATTACAAAATGGTGTAATATTCAGGCAAAAAACCTTCTCCAACAATTTAACTTACACTAACATGAACACTACAAATGTCCAGAAAACATCAGGAGCCTTCATTGCCGCGTCATGGATCGCATTGGGTGTGGGAATGGCCGGCTTCATCATCGGCCTCTGGCGGTCGGAAATGCTGCTGAGCGAAAAGGGATATTATTTTACGGTATTGATGTACGGCCTTTTCGCCGCCGTATCCGTCCAGAAGAGCGTCCGCGACCGTTTGGAGGGCGTTCCGGTGACCGCCATTTACTATGGCATCGCCTGGTTTTCGACCATCCTTGCCATAGTGCTGCTCGTGGTAGGTCTTTGGAATGCGACACTGCTCCCGAGCGAAAAAGGCTTCTACGCATTCGCCTTTCTGTTGGGCATCTTTGGCGCAATCGCGGT
>CAMLNK010000028.1 GCA_946481035.1 uncultured Dyadobacter sp.
GCGGCTTATGCCCTTTCTCGGTCTTCTGTATCTTTTTCTCGATCGATTCGAGGTCTTTCAGCTGTAACTCGGCGTCGATGATTTCTTTATCGAAAACCGGGTCAACGCGGCCTTCCACGTGCACGACGTTATCGTCGGCGAAGCAGCGTACCACGTGTACGATCGCATCTACCTCACGGATATTGGCCAAAAATTTATTCCCCAATCCCGCTCCCTGGCTCGCACCTTTCACGAGACCGGCAATATCCACGAATTCGATGATAGTAGGGATCACTTTTTGAGGGCCGACCAGCCTGGTCAGCACGTCCAGACGCTCGTCGGGAACGGTCACAACGCCCACATTGGGCTCTATGGTGCAAAAAGGATAATTGGCAGCTTCGGCTTTGCCGGTAGAGATGGCATTAAAAAGGGTGGATTTCCCAACGTTCGGCAATCCAACAATCCCACATTGAAGACTCATATATGAATGGTAAGCAGTGAACGGCGGCCTCATGCCAAAGCATGCCCGCCTGCTAAATAATAATTTTTTGCAAAATTACTATTTAGCAGGTACAAAAACCAAAAGCCTTCGTAATCAATTGCGAAGGCTTCTATTTAATATCCTAATTTCTTAATCCCACTTAAGGTCCGACTCTCCTACTACGTCTACCTCGTCTCCTTTGGATTCAAATTGCGAGAAGTCAACCTCTGGCATCAATTCTGTCTTCACGTGATCAACCGCTTCTTTCAATGCCTCCACGAACTTATCAAAGTCCTCCTTATACAAAAACATCTTGTGTTTTTCATAGGTAAATCCGTCTCCCTGAGGGTGGCGACGGCTTTCTGTGATGGTAAGATAGTAATCGTTAGATCGCGTAGAGCGAACATCGAAGAAGTAAGTCCTTTTTCCCGCCCTGACCCTTTTGGAGTAGATTTGCTCTCTGTCTTCCACTATGTTTAGTTTTAAATAGGTTTCCAAACGCTAAAATATAAAGTTTATTGCTGCTTCCAAAAAAACCGGAATATATTAGCAGTTTGTTGATTGCGGGTGACAAGCACGCCCACCTTCCGCACTCAAATTATGTGCAACTTTTGCTGGTTTGTTAAGATCTTTTTACTAGTTTTGAAATTCGTGGGTTTTAAAATTGATCTGAAACACCAAAGGAAGATATGAGATAAGGGACTTTTACCTTATTATGTTTCACCTAAATCCAGAAAAATGACTTATCGTCGGATTCTGATTCTCACCATGTTAGCGTTTGCCGCGCTGTTACCGGAAGCCATTGCACAGGTAAAACTCGGCAAAACAGAAACCGGAAACGCCTCCTACTATTCGGCGCGGTTCCACGGCAGGAAAACCTCTTTCGGGGAAGTACATAAAAGCAGTGAATTGCTGGCCGCCCATCGGAGCTATCCGCTCAATACCATGCTCGAAGTGACGAATCTGGAAAACGACGAAAAAGTGATCGTGAGAGTCAACGACCGCGGCCCGTTCTCGAAGCACCGGGTAATCGACCTCAGTAAAGAAGCAGCCCGTCTGCTGGGCATTCTCGCCAAAGGAGTTGCCAATGTTTCAATAAGGGTTGTAGGAATGGAAGGAATGGTGCTGTTGTCACCCAATGAAGAAATCGACCCGAAATCGGGCAAAGTCATTTCTATGAGAAGTAAGTAAGCCTTGATGCTAACATGAGTGTCCGCCAACTGGATCTGGCCAAAGTCAGAGAATTCGGAAATCTGGAATTTCTTGCAAAACAGTTGGTAGAAGGTTTCATCACCGGTCTTCACAAATCCCCTTTTCACGGCTTTTCAGTCGAATTTGCTGAACATCAGCTTTACAATACAGGCGAATCCACACGGAATATCGACTGGAAAGTATTTGCCAAAACCGACCGGCTTTACGTCAAGCGTTACGAGGAAGAAACCAATCTCCGGTGCCATATTCTGCTCGATACGTCGTCATCGATGTATTATCCCGAAGACAATTTCGGTAAAATGACGTTCAGCGTGATGGCTGCGGCGAGCCTTACCTATTTGCTGCAACGGCAGAAAGACGCGGTAAGCCTATGCACATTTTCGGAGCAAATTGAAGTTCAAACGGCAGTAAAGTCCACGCCCTCGCATGTGCACAAGATCATGCTCGAACTGGAACAGCAACTGCAAACGAACCGCCCGCTGCTGAAAACATCAGTCGCCGAGGTGCTCCACCAGATCGCCGAAAAGATCCATAAGCGCTCGCTCGTGGTCATTTTCAGTGATATGTTCGACAATATAGAAGAAGCCGACAAGATTTTCTCCGCATTACAGCATTTGCGGCATAACCTGCACGAGGTACTGCTTTTCCACGTCACCGACCGTAAAACCGAAGAGAATTTCGCATTTGAAAACCGGCCTTACGAGTTTATTGACCTCGAAACGGGCGAAAAAATCAAAGTTCAGCCCGAGCAGGTCCGCGAATCGTACCAGCAGTTTGTAGGTGATTTTTATCAGAAACTGAAACTGAAATGCGGGCAATACAAGATCGACTTCATCGAAGCGGATATTGCCAAAGGCTTCGATCCGGTACTGCTCGCCTATTTAGTGAAGCATTCCAAAATGCGCTAACGCATTCAAAAAAAGCCTACTGATTCAGAAAGAGCGACATAAACAGCTCGTCCAAATGCGCAACGGGTATCACTTCGATTTTCCCACGCTTCAAGTCCAGGCCTTTGCTGTTGTATTTTGAAATATAAATCTTCTTGAAACCCAGCTTTTCGGATTCCG
The DNA here is from genome assembly GCA_946481035.1 of uncultured Dyadobacter sp. Next base: position 2,740 of record CAMLNK010000028.1, read on the forward strand.
AAATGCGGCTGTCAATGCGGTTGACAGCGCGTACCTCGCCGCCTAACCCTACTTCCGCCGCGAAACATACCGATGGTGGGATGAATTTATCCTCATAAGAAGAAACAAGGGAAGCGATCACCGCCAGGTCAATCGCAGGATCTTCCACTTTCAAGCCGCCGGCCACATTTAAAAACACGTCCTGCACGCCAAGCCTGAAACCGCCGCGCTTTTCCAGCACGGCCAGCAGCATCTGCAAACGCTTCGCGTCGAAACCCGTACTGCTCCGTTGAGGCGTTCCGTAGGTTGCCACGCTGACAAGTGATTGTATTTCTACTAAAAGCGGCCTGTTACCTTCCATCATCGAACCGATCGCAATGCCGCTAACCGGTTCATCACGTTGCGAAATCAGAATTTCCGAAGGGTTACTCACCTGCCGGAGGCCTGTACCCTGCATTTCATAAATACCGAGCTCGGAAGTACTTCCAAAACGGTTTTTCATCGTCCGCAAAATCCGGTAGGTGTTATGGCGGTCTCCTTCGAATTGAAGCACGGTATCCACCATGTGTTCCAGTACTTTCGGGCCTGCGAGCGAGCCATCTTTGGTGATATGGCCTATTAAAAACACAGGCACGCCCATTTCCTTCGCATATTTCATAAACTCCGCCGTGCATTCGCGCACCTGCGACACGCTACCCGCGCCCGACTCGATGTAAGTCGATTGCATGGTTTGAATGGAATCAACGATCAGAATTTCGGGTTGAAAATCTTCTATTTGCCTGAAAATATTCTGAGTTTGCGTATCGGTGAGAATGAAGCAGTTATCGCTTTTGGCAGCCACGCGTTCCGCGCGCATTTTGATCTGCGCTTCCGATTCTTCGCCTGAAACGTACAGAACCTTTTTATTCGAAAGCGTCAACGCGATTTGCAGCATCAATGTAGATTTCCCTATTCCGGGTTCGCCGCCGATCAGCACCAGTGAACCTGGCACGATACCTCCGCCGAGCACGCGGTTCAGTTCTTCATCGAATGTGCGGATACGCGGCTCATTTTCGTAGACAATTTCAGCAATCGCCCGCGGACGGTTGGCCAGGTTCACCGATTTCCACGAAACCGCTGTTTTTTTGTCGTCCTTTTCGATAACTTCCTGCACGAAAGTATTCCACTCGCCGCACGACGGACACCTGCCGACCCATTTTGGCGAATTATACCCACATTCCTGACAAAAATATGCCGTCTTGGCTTTGGCCATAATAGAATAGTCTAATTTATATCCTCTTGGTGACTAACGTAATTCGGACGATATTAATCCAATATTTGCAGGTTTCGGCCATAAAATCAAAAAAAATGTAGGATGGGTATAGTTTTTTCCAAATTGGCGTTATTTACCTGTTTTACTTAAAAAATCATATTATCCATGAACATCCTGACAAAAGTGGCCTGTGCCTGTTTGCTCTGCATTTTCGCATTCTCAAATGTGCAGGCCCAGAAAAAAGGTTTTGCGTTTGGTATCAAGGGAGGGGTGAACCTGTCGCGGCTCACAATGGGCGACGTTTTCACGACGCGTTACGATGATAATGGTAATCCGTATCTCGGATACGATGGCAAAGAGGTTCGGGACAACCTGAAAGAAAGTTTCAACACAAGGACCGGCGCGGTCGGCGGTATCTGGATGCGCTTCGGTAAAACACTATTCATACAACCAGAGGTACTGGTATCGACCAAAGGCGGTTCGTTCAAAATAATCCAGAATGACCAGGAAATACCGGTTGAAAAAACTATCAATGTTAAATACAGCAACATTGACGTCCCACTGCTTATCGGTCTGAAAGGCGGCCCATTCCGCATTCTTGCCGGGCCGGTTACTTCCTTCCGCATTGGCGATAACCAGCGCCTGCGCGATGCGTTCAAATACTACACATCCGATTTGAACAACGCCATGTCCGAAGCAACATTCGGCTACCAGCTCGGCGCCGGTCTGGATTTGGGTAATTTCAGTCTGGACGTAAGAAAAGAAGGCTCATTCACCAACCTGGCGTCATTCCAGGTAAGCGGCCAGCAAGTGAATGGCGGCGCGTCATTGAAACAGAAAGTGAGTTCGTGGCAGGTGACGCTGGGATTGAAGTTGTTCTAATGTTGAATGATTGAATTTTGAATGAGTGAATGATTGAATGAGTGAATGGTTAGTCATTAGGTCAGAAGTGGTCAAGTATTGTTTTTATTTTCACAATTTCATCGCCAGGTCTGACCACACTTGAATTTTTATTCACTCATTCAATCATTCACTCATTCACTCATTCAATCATTCAATCATTCAAAATTCGGCAGCGCCGCCTATAAACAAAACGAGCAGCCTTCGATCGAGCGATGGCTGCTGTTTTTATGAATAACCCACTAATTTAATTCACCAAAATATCTTTTATGCGCTGATGCGGATGAGGTTGGTGTGGTCCAGAAGACCGGATACCTCTTTGATTTTTCTGCGCGATACGACTACTTCTTTGCCGCATGAAAGTTTCAGCATGCGATCATCTTCCAGGCGCTCTACCACGTAGTCGGCATTTACAAGGTATGATTTGTGAACGCGTAGGAACTTGGCGCTCAACTGCTCTGCAAGAGATTTCAATGTTTTCGACACCAGGTATTTCTTACCATTGTTCGTGTATATGAATGTGTAGTTACCTTCACCTTCGAGGAAAGTGATTACATCGGGTGTCAAAAAGATTGTTCTTCCCATCGATTGAACCGAAATGTAAGAACGGCTGTCGTTGTATGATCTCTCTGACGAGTTGGGGCGAGTAAAGCTTGGAAAATTTTTCATGGTAACTACGCTAATATTGTTGTGATTTCTTGTTTCAAAATTAGCACATTGCGTAGTGTTCAGAAAATACGTAAAAGTACGCACCGGGAGTTAACTATCTAATATTCAATAGTTTAATATTTGGTTAATATATCAAATGACGTAACCAAACTTAGTAAAATGCGTAATTTTACGTAGTGTCTAAAACATGGACTTTTCCAATAAACCAGCCCAATAAACGTAACAACGCCATTTCGCTTCCGCCCGCGAGCTAACTTTCGTTATCTTTGCAGGAATTCCGGGGCCCTCGAAAAGAGCCTCCGCCGCAACGTACGCGGCGTAAGTCACCAATAACAACAAGCTTTTATGATTACCGACCGGGTAAAGGAGTTAGTTTCTGAAATCGAACAGGCAACAGTTGCCAACAAAGAGCAGCTGGAAGCTTTCAGGTTAAAATATATCAGTAAGAAAGGTGCAGTAACCGAGCTGTTCGACAATCTCAAAAATATCCCGCAGGAAGACCGCCGGGCTGTCGGACAGGAATTGAATACGCTCAAAAACCTGGCACAAACCCGTTTTCAGGATTTTCAAACGACACTGGAAAACTCAGCCGACAGCAATCCCGAAATGCTGATCGATCTTACCTTGCCAGTAACTCCCAACTTGCAGGGAAGCCTCCACCCGCTAACTATCGTTCGCCGGCGGATCATCGAGATTTTCGAACGCATGGGCTTCAATGTGTCGTATGGACCGGAAATCGAGAAGGACTGGTATAATTTCAGCGCATTGAATTTTGCCGACAACCACCCGGCTCGTGAGATGCAGGATACCTTCTTTATTTCTAAAAGCGAAGGCGATGTGAAGGACGATGTTCTCCTGCGTACGCACACGTCTAACGTGCAGGTGCGCCTGATGGAGCGCCAGAAGCCGCCTATCCGCAGCATTATGCCTGGTCGCGTGTTCCGGAACGAAGCGATCTCTGCCCGCGCACATTGCGTTTTCCACCAGGTAGAAGGCCTTTATGTGGATAAAAATGTGAGTTTCAAAGATCTGAAAGATACGTTATACCACTTCGCGAAGGAGATGTTCGGCAAGGATTCGACGATCCGTCTGCGCCCGTCATACTTCCCGTTCACCGAGCCGAGCGCGGAAATCGACGTTTCCTGCTTTATATGTAAAGGAAAAGGCTGCAACGTTTGCAAGCACACCGGCTGGGTTGAAATCGCCGGCTCAGGTATGGTGGATCCGAATGTGTTGGAAAACTGTGGTATCGACAGCGAAGAATATACCGGTTTCGCATTCGGAATGGGTATCGAGCGGATCACGATGCTGCGCTACGGCATCAACGACCTCCGCCTATTTACAGAAAACGACGTGAGGTTCCTGCGGCAATTCGAAGGCGCCTGATTTCAAATACTATTAAAAAGCAAATGCCCCGGAATGTGATCATTTCGGGGCATTTGCTTTTAATATAATATCAAAACCGTGTTTCCAGATAATAAGGAAGCATTTTCTTCCAGGCCCACCAATCGTGAGGAATGTCGCTTCCCCAGATATCCAACTCGTGCGGCACATTCTTGGAAGCCAGGATCGAGGAAATGTGCCTCGAATAATCCGGTACCTCGTACGCACCCGAGCCTGTGATAAAATGAATATGGCGGCTATCTCGGTACATCGATAAATGCCATTCGGCTTTCAGGTTCGGCAGGTAATGCACCGGCGAGTTGAAATACACATTATCATCATAATAACCGTCGGTGTATACGCTCAGATCATAACAGCCGCTCATCGCGATCACCCCATGAATGTAATCGGGGTGTTTGAAAAACAGGTTTGCAGCGTGCAATGCGCCGAACGACGCCCCTGCGGCTATAATTTCGTTATCCGGACTGGAATCCTGTTTGATAAACGGAACAACCTCCTTGATCACATAATCATTGAAAGCCTGGTGCCGCACAGCCTTGTCATAACCGTGCATATGCGGGTTCAGCCAGCTTTCGGCGTTAATGCTGTTGATACAATACACTTTCACCTTCCCGGAATAGATGTAAGGCTCGATGGCATCGATCAGCCCGTTCCGTTCGTATTCGAGGTAATCCGATGCCGCTGTCGGGATGAGCAGTAGCGCCACTCCATAATGCCCGTAAACGGCCATTTCCATTTCCTTGTTAAGCGCCGGACTGAACCATCCGGTTATATGGCGTTGCATTGTCGAATCATTTAAGTTACTGACTATTCAAATTCAGGCAGTCCAAACAAGGTTTATCAAAAAAACGTATAAACCGTTATCATGAACAGCCTGCCAGTAACTGTTAATGATAACTTAATACAATACCCACGTGTCTTTTCCGCCCCCACCCTGCGACGAGTTCACTACCAGCGACCCCTTACGCAATGCGACGCGCGTAAGTCCACCTGGAATTACACTGATGTCGTCGCCATATAATATGTAAGGCCGGAGGTCGACATGCCGCCCTTCGGCGTGCCCCTCGACCATACAAGGCACTCTTGATAGTGAAATCGTTGGTTGGGCAATATAATTCCGCGGATTGTCTTTTATTTTCTGGCGGAAAAGCTCGTGCTCTTCTTCCGTCGCCTTAGGCCCGATGAGCATTCCGTAACCACCGGCTTCATTGGCTTCTTTTACAACCAGTTCTGAAATATTCTCAAGAACGTAGTTCATATCATCCTCTTCGCCGCAGATGTAGGTTTTCACGTTTGGAATAATCGCTTCTTCACCCAGGTAATACTTGATAATGCGTGGTACGTATGCGTAAACTACCTTATCATCGGCCACACCCGTGCCCGGTGCATTGGCCAATGCCACGCGCCCTTTTTTATACACCTCAAATATGCCGGGAATACCGATCAGCGAATCTTCACGGAACGATTCGGGATCCATAAATGTGTCGTCGATCCGGCGGTAGATCACATCCACAATTTGCAAGCCGTTGGTTGTCCGCATTTTGACATAACCATCCGAAACCACCAGGTCGCGCGCGTCCACGAGCTCCACGCCCATTTGCTGGGCGAGGTAGGAATGCTCGAAATAGGCTGAGTTATAAATACCGGGCGTCAGCACAGCTACGGTTGGATTAGGACGGTCGGCGAGGTGTTGCAGCATTTGCAGCAGGCGCGTCGGATAATCGGAAACCGGCCTCACACCTGTACGCGCGAGCACGTCCGGGAAGATCTGCTTCGACAACTCCCTGTTTTCCAACATATAAGACACACCCGACGGGCAGCGCAGGTTATCTTCCAGCACCATAAATGTGCCGTCGTCGCCCTTGATGAGGTCGGTACCGGTAATGTGGCACCAGATTCCCTTAGGCGGTTTGAGGCCAATGCAGGGTTTCAGGAAGCATTTGCTCGACTCGATCAGCTCGCGCGGGACCACGCCGTCATTTAATATATTCTGGTCGTTGTAAACGTCATCGATAAACATATTCAATGCCTTAATGCGCTGTTTCAAGCCTTTTTCAAGCCATTCCCACTCCGCATTTGAGAGCACGCGGGGAATGATGTCGATCGGCATGATCCGCTCGGTACCTTCGCCTTCGGAATACACATTGAAAGTAATACCCATCGATAACAGCGCCCGCTCGGTGGCTAGTTGCCGGTTAGTAAGATCTTCGTGTGTCAGGTTTTCAAATTTGTTCTTTAAATGTTCATACCCCGGGCGTATTTCACCCTCCGGGGTAAACATCTCATCGAAGAAATTTTCTATTTGGTAATTCGAAAATGAAAAATTCATACAATTCAAAATTTGAATAAGTCAATACCGATAGTTCACAGAACAATATATGGTCAATGTATGAATTAACAAAACAAATACCAATTCGCATCACGCCTGGCTCCACCTTTCACTTCCCGGAAAAAGCCAAAACTTACCTAAACGGCTGAGGCTGACAACCTCCGCGGGGAGCAACCATTTGTGCATTTCCTCCGTATTAAAATCGTGCCTCCAATCGTTATGGAATATTCTTTACCCAAACAGTAAACAATGTTGCAAGTCAGTGCCGTTAGCATTTTCTTTGTAACCTGATAAAATGTCGGCCACCCCTACCGAATCACGTTCCCTATGCAAAGAAGCTGGTTATCCATATTAGGACTGGTCTGCGGAATAACCATCAACGCCCAAGCCCAGCATTTGCCGGGCACGGCCATGAGCAACTTTGCCGGCACGAATGCATTGTACCATAATCCGGCATTTGTAGCCGACAGTCGTTACAGCGTATATGTAAACCTCGTCGGCACGCAATTTTACACCGCCAACAACCACGTTAAATACGAGGCCCCCTACTCGTTTCTGAGCCTGATCACCGGCACCGTACCTGCCAAATATCACAACGAGAGAGGTATGCTGCTGTTTCCCCGCTCCTATCTGGGCGAAAAGCTGAACGGCAACAAGAAGTACCTGAACGCCGGCGGAGATACCCGCCTGCCATCGGTTATGTTCAATATGTTCAAAGGCCGGATCGGCGTGGGCGTTTCAACGCGCGCTCGCTATATCCTCAATACCACGCAGGTAACCGAGCCGCTGGCACGCCTGATTAGTAAGACAACGCAGTTCAAAGACTTGCAGGATCAAGTATACGAGCATCAGTCGGGCCAGTTGCATTTGAATGGCCTGGGTGAGATTGCATTTACGCTGGGAGGCACTGTTTTCGACGATGAAACGGATTACCTTAAAGTAGGCGTCACGGTCAAAAGGCTGATAGGCCTTTACAATGCCCACGCTATTATCGAGAACTCGTCATACGACATCCAGCCCGACCCGACCTGGGAAAACAAGCGGCAGTATATTAATGTAAACGAAATCAATGTGCGCTATGCGCTCACGCGCGACGAAGGGTTTCAGAATGTGAAGCCCTCGCCTGCGTGGCTTTTCGGCGGTGCGCCTCCCGGAAGCGGCTGGGGTTTCGACCTCGGGGCTGTTTACGAATACCGGCCCGACGTTCACAAGGTCACTTACCGCGAAAGAGGCGAACGCAAACGCGACGCATCGAAGAACAAATATTTATACCGGATAGCCGTCTCGCTGACGGATATCGGCCGCGTACATTTCAAAAATCCGGCCTACATCCTGCAACAGGAAACGCATACCACCAACAAGGAATTCCGTTACGACACGTTCCAGAAGCTCAAAGGCTCCGAAGGCATTTTCAATGCGATCAACTCCTCGCTGGACGGCGGTGAGCCGATTGCGCCCAATTTCAAATCGGTATTGCCGATGGCATTCCAGGCGAGTGTGGATTATAATGTAAAACCGAATGTGTATGTCAATGGTCTCTGGGTGCAGAACCTGATTACCCAGGGTGCATTTGGCATGAAGGCCGAGTCGTACATCGGCATTACGCCGCGCTACGAGCACAAATGGTACGAAATTTCGGTGCCCCTTTCGCTCATGAACCGTTACCGCACACCGGCGATCGGGCTCGCAGGCCGCATAGGGCCGCTCTGGCTCGGCACCGACCACCTTACCGGGCTGCTCAACATTGGTAATCCGAGGGCGTTCAACTTATATTTCGGCATTTCCGGCGGGCTATTCCGCAGGCCGCCCGAATCTCAAAACCAATGCTGGCCGCCGCAGGATTCGTGGCTTCGCCGCATCTTTTCCAAACGATAAATTCCGCTTCAACGTTATCAAAGGATATGGTACGATTTTTCTGACCATTCCTAAAAAACAAATCCATGAGAGAAGTACAAAAGACCCGGGAAGAATGGCAGCAGGAGCTTACCGGCCAGCAATGCTTCGTGCTGTTCGAAAAAGGCACCGAGAGGCCGTTTTCACATCCTTATAATGACAATAAAGAAGAAGGAACTTACGTGTGCGCGGCATGCGGGACGCCACTTTTCAGCTCGGAGGCCAAATATGACTCAGGTTCGGGATGGCCGAGCTTTTTTACGCCGGTTGCGAAAGAAAATGTGGAAGAAATTGTCGACAAAAGTCATGGCATGATCCGCACGGAAGTGGTTTGCAGAACCTGCGGCGGGCATTTGGGACACGTTTTCAACGACGGCCCGAAACCAACCGGACTCCGCTACTGCATGAATGGAGCCGCATTGAAATTTCACAAAGCCGAATAGAATAAATCCCAGAAAAAGCCGGATTGAATCATATCTATCCGGCTTTTCTTATCTTTGACACATTACGAACCAAAACGTTTGATGGAAGTTATCCGATCGTTTTTTACCACAATCAGAACGCTATTCCGGACATTCCGGTCGCGACTCGCCACACTCATCAACAGGATTGCTTATAAAATTACCTCGCTTGTAACCGGCAAACCGAAAGCCGACGAGCTGTTTCATTCCTACCGGCAGAACAAGAAGTCGGCCCGCAGCTGGTGGGAGGATAAGGTGGATGTCAATTCGAGATATTACCGCCCGGTTGTAACAGTCTGGAAAACCATCGTTTACGGGATTGTAGCGTTTGCACTCTACATTTTCTGCGTCGAGACCAACTTCCTCTGGCTCATGGGCAGCATGCCGAGCGTGGAAGACCTGCAAAACCCGAAGGTGGCGCAATCCTCTGAAATTTATACCGCGGACGGCATCATGATCGGTAAATTCTACACCGAAAACCGGACGCCCGTTCCCTACAAACAGATTTCTCCGAACCTTGTAAAAGCATTGATTGCCACCGAGGATGTACGTTTCTACCGGCATTCGGGTATCGACTACAAAGCCATGGCCAGCGTTGCCTGGGGCATTGTTACCGGCGCTACCGACCGTGGAGGTGGCAGTACCATTACCCAGCAGCTCGCCAAAAAGCTCTTTAAAACCCGTAAGTCGGGCGCACGGGGGTTGCTTGGCTATGTTCCGGGCGTCAGCACGTTGATTTACAAGACCAAAGAATGGCTCACGGCCATCAAGCTGGAAAGGAATTTTACGAAAGAAGAAATCCTGACCATGTATTTCAATACAGTGGATTACGGGAACAATACTTATGGTATCAATACGGCTGCCAAATCGTATTTCAGCAAATCACCCGACAGCCTGAACGTGCAGGAATCGGCGGTGCTCGTGGGGCTGCAAAAG
>CAMLNK010000029.1 GCA_946481035.1 uncultured Dyadobacter sp.
GATGGAATGGATCCTGATAACGGACAAAAAACCATCGGTCAATGGTGCCCATCGCTACCAATTCATCCGCTAATGGAGCGACAATGTCTATCAGAATCTTTTCAAGAACTGTGGGTCCCGAATAAATTTTCACGTATAACCAATCGTCACCCGGTATAAATTTCCGAGCCACGTTTTCAGCTAAATAATAAGGCGCTGAAGGTTTCAATTGAGGATCGACAGATTTAAACGGAATGATCAGCTCGTTCGCATACCTATTACCGTCATGGTCACCGACCACACATTGCTCAGGCGCTGAGAGAAATTCTTTAAGCTCTACTTTTCCTTTTTTCTTTAACTCGTCTGCAAGAATAGATTTGGCAATAGGCAAATGCAAATCCAGCAGCATCTCATTATCCCGGTCCACAAGTTGGACGTACCTGGGAACACCGTATATTTCAACAAACTCATCTAACTTTCCCGTCCAATCCGCACCCAAATTCCACGTTTTTCTGCTCAGGACCAGACTATTAAATTGTACCCTTGGTAAAACCGGGCGATCTTCCAGTACTGACCAATGCCAATTAATCTCAACAGAGTCTGTTTGGATATCGCAAAGAAACCGGTAAACCGGGAGCTCCGTACTATAATTATGCGCATTCGACAATCTGGGAATGACTTGCTTCCCTAGCTTCTTTGAACGCAAAACTAACTGCTTTCCTCCTTTCACAGATACGGTAAGGTCATCAATTGGCAGCTGATAACTTTCCGATGCAGCGGACCGGGTGATAAATGGAATTTCAAAAGAATAAAATGGAGGATGAGAAAGCACGTTTCCAGTTCGGGATTCCGGAAAAAATATTATTTCTGCCAGAACAGCATCCTTGTAACTGCTTTGCTCATATTCCGCTATTTCAAGCAATCGCTCCTTCAAATGGTCGTCCGAATTGGCAAAGCGGGACAAGAGCGTAATACCTGAATTCCCACCCAGGTAATTGAGATTAAACCTGGTATTCAGGCCGTCCTCATCTTTAAAAAGGTTCCCTATTCCATAAAAGCTTGCCGGAAGATCTGGTGGAGTTGAAAAAAAATGGAAATCATTTTTAGTTAACTCAATACAGTCGGTCTTGTTCTCTAAGTACTTAATGTAAATACTCAGAAGAAACCGGTCCCAATCACCAAACTCCTTTCGATTCCCATTCAAAGGAACCAATTCAATTCCGTCTAGAACAGCGGTAGTGCTAAGCCGGGAATTGTCGCCGTAATCTATGCCCAGCTCCCCGTCCAAAATAATCGCCAGCGGCATCTCCGCTTCCCCATATCTTTCACTAAACTCTTTTTTAAAATTCGCCAACGCCGGCTTTGACCTATTTGCAAGCAACGGAGCTATCTGAACAAGATCTTTCTCAATTATAGCCCTCGTTGCCTGACTGATCTGGGCGCTTGTATATTTCTGCTGTAATGTCACCTGAATCTGAACGCTTTCCGCGGTTGCCTGCAAAAGATTGTCGAGCAACCCATTGACTGTTTGCATCGATTCGACAGACAATCCCGAACCTCCTTTTAAAGACGCGGCAATTTGTTCCAGATCCGACAGGAATGATTTGTCCGCCTTCGACCTTCTTAATTTGTCGATAAGCATTGTCAGCCCGTTTCCGTCGGTAATTTGCGCCTCGAATTCATTCTGAATAAGTTTCAGGTCGACTAGGTCCTGCACACATTCATCGCATTCCACAACAGAATACCCCCGTGACACGAGCTCCTGGCGGATGTCGCTCAGATAACATCCATTGTTGGCCAAGGCCAGAACCGGTTCCAGAGCGGCGAAATTTTGAACAAAGGACAAAAAGTATTCCCTATGCCCGCGAACGGGTTCATACTCAACATACCGAAACCCATCACCGACCTTGTAAATACTGTTATTGCTGAAAAATCGCGCGTTTTCCTTCACACAATCGTCCAGCAGAGCAAGCTCTGCCAGGCGATTGATAACCAGAATGTCCAATTCAATAAAAGACTGATCGCTTTTCCTGTCGACCTCGATAGACGTTTGCTCACCCCACCCTGCCAGAGCAACTCCCGAGAATAATCCGTACGGCGTAGCCCGGGTACAGATCCTGCCCCAATATTTATAGAGTGTTTTCAGTAAACTCTCTTCTTCGGAGATGATTTCTCCATCGAGCCATTTTTTTGCCCGTTCGAAAAGTCCCGGCGAGGCTATGTAAATGGCTTTAAGGAACTCGGGTTCATTTCGGATACAACTCCTGAAAAAATCCGGAAATGACAACGGTTCCTCAGGCCTGTTTTCACCAGTTTCCAAGAACAGATTGACCGGAAAATTTGGCCTTCGAATGGTAAAGAAGTTAAAAGAACGAAATTGAGGTTGACGCTTTACTTCCATTGCTAGGCGGAAATGATCAGAACATTCACTAAGTTAGAAAACTATCGCCTCATAAAAGTTGTAGTTTCCACAATAGTGGTACTGTCAGTTCCAAATGCACCATTTAGCTTTGCTGAGTTTTTAGCTTTAAGCTTTAAAATTCTTTTTCTTTCAGGTCTGATTGAGATGTTGTTACTAGGCATGGTAGATGTTGTTTTAAGATTTACATCCTAAACTAATTCCACGCCCAATAATCAAAAAATAAATTAGACAAAACGGAGATTTTTTTAGACCAAATCATATTATTCGGCCTTGCAGGTTCTTCAATAATGTTTCCCGGAAGGTTGCACCTATTGTGAGCTTCTGCTTATTCGAAAGTTCCACCTCGTTACCGTTTATCGTATTTATTTCCCGGATGTTAACGATATACGATTTATTAATCCGGATAAATTGGTGCTTTCTGAGTATCTCCTCCATTTTTGTGATCGTCATGTGAACAATGACCATCGATTTAACGAGGTGGATTTTGAGGTAATCCTTCATTCCCTCGACATACACAATTTCTTCAATGTTGATCTTGATAAGCTTCTTCTCACTTTTAACCATGAAGAACTTCTCCGTGGAAAATTCGTTCTCGGTCAGCATCTTCTGAGAAAGGCTACTATCAATGTCTCCTCCCCAAACATTATTCTTCAATTCAATCTGTTCAGAGACCTTGTTCACAGCCCGAACAAAACGATCAAAGGAGATAGGCTTCAACAGGTAATCCACAACGCCAAAATCATAACTTTCCGCCGCGTAGTTCGTATAAGCGGTAGTGAAGATAATGTAGGGCCGTCTGCGGGCCAGCATCTTTACCATCTCCATACCGGAGACCTCGGGCATATTGATATCAAGAAATACAATGTCCGGATTTGTGTTGTGAATAACCTCCAATGCCTTCAATGAATTCTGGCACACCGCCACAAGATCCAGGTATGCCAGACGCTCTACATATCGCCGCAAAAGGTCCTGTGCAAAAGGTTCATCATCAACAATCAGGCATGTAATGTTCTTTTTCATTTTAAACTAAGACGTAAATAAATTTTATACACTGAATCAGAGTCGTCAATTTTCAATTCATGCTGACCGGGGTAATAAATATCCAATCTTTTCCTTAAATTAACTAATCCAATGCCGCCCTTTTGAGCACCTGGTCTTTTCCGCTGGGGCTTACTATTGCTAACTTCAAAATTTAGCCGGGAGCCGTCGAGCACGATTTTAATCTTTACCCAGCCATCTTCTATGGTGTCGAGCCCGTGTTTGAATGCATTTTCAACGAACGGAACCAGTAAAAAGGGAGGAATACGGTAATATTCAAAACTACCTGCCGATTCGAAGTTGATTTTGGAAGTATTCGAATGCCTTATCCTCTCCAGGGCAATGTAGTCTTCCAAAAACAATACTTCCTTGGAAAGGTACACCTGTTCAGAATTCGATTCATAGAGCAGGTAGCGCATCAGGTCTGCCAGCTTAAGAATCGTGTCGCCCGCTTCCTGATTTGTCTCTTCAACCATCGAGTAGATGTTGTTGAGACTGTTGAATAAGAAATGAGGATTGAGCTGAGACCTTAAAAAGTCGAGTTCCAGGGCCAGATTATCCTTTTGCAGTTGCAGGTTTCTATTAAAATAAAAAAAAGTGTTGCCAATACCGATTATCGCCAGGGGAACAACAATATAATTACCTGTCATCGCCCAGATGTACAAGTCGACGAACCGGTCAAAAGGGACTTTAAGCAGGCTGATATCACTCATCCGCTGGTTAGCCAAAAGCACAAATTTGGAAGCACCAGGCATCCCTGCCAGAAGTCTGATTGAAAAGTAAATAAAATAGGCATTAAAAAAATATACTACTATCGCGACGATTATAAATAAGTAGAATCGGGAAGAAAGACATTTTTTCAGCGCATAGGTTAGCGAAAACAGGGACGCAAGAATAACCGCGAAAATGCTGTTTGTGAAAATGCTATTCCACATCTTGTCGCCCGTCGACGCGATAGTCACGTTGAAGTCCGACATAATATAAAACCAATACAAACAACTAAATATCAGATATTTAGAAATCCTCACGTATCTGTTATTCAACCACAGGTCTTCAAACGACATGGCCATATATTTGAGATTATCACGCAAAGCTTGGGAACGCCTACTTAAACTGTACTGCCACATCAATATTTAAAATTAGTTACCATTGCATATTGCCGGCATTCGGCAAGAAGTACAAATGCTTTTCTTATCATTGCGAATCACATTTCACCTCATCAACCGGTTTATGAAAGCATTTTTGCTGGCATTTTGCATGTTTTTAAGTCAAGGGGCCCTAAATGCGCAGGACAGACAAGTTTCTGGTAAGGTAACGGACCAGGATGGGGCCGCTTTACCTGCGGTGTCTATTCAGGTTGAAGGAACCAATAACGGAATTATAAGTGATGAAACGGGTTCTTTTAATATTGTAATTCCGGAAAATTCCGGCGTGCTGATATTTTCGCTGGTCGGCTTCGTAAAAAAGGAGGTAAAGGTAGGAAATGAATCAGTAATTAACATTGTCCTGACGCCCGATAACAAATCTCTTGCGGAGGTGTTGGTAGTCGGTTATGGTACCAAAATTAAAAAAGATATCACGGGCAGCATTGCAAGTGTTAAAGGATCTGAGGTCGCAAATACTCCAATTGCTAATTTTACCCAGGCCCTGCAGGGACGGCTCGCGGGGGTTTTTGTCGAATCCAACAGCGGAAAGCTCGGTGAAGGAATAAAGGTGCGCATTCGCGGGACCGGCTCAATCAGCGCTTCCAATGAACCCTTGTATGTTGTGGATGGAATACCGATCAATGCTGCATCACCGCCGGGCATACCGCTTTCCGGCACTACCGCCATTTCCTCTTCGGTCAATCCGCTTGCGGATCTCAATACGAACGATATAGAATCATTTGAAGTCCTGAAGGACGCTTCTGCTGCCGCAATTTACGGGTCACGTGCGGCAAATGGTGTTGTATTGATCACTACAAAAAAAGGAAAATCCGGAAAGACAAATATCACCGCCAATTTTCAGTATGGGTTCAACGAACCTACCCGCCGACGTAAATTTCTGGATGCAAAGCAATATGTCAGTCTGCTTAGGGAAGCTGCAATTAATTCGGATATCCGAAAAGGCATCGATCCTACCGACCCAAGCCAATACAAAGATTCATGGCTGAAACTCGCCGAAGACCGTATGGACCGCTATTCAGGCGGGACCGACTGGCGCAGTTACCAAACAAACACTGACTGGCAAAAGCTTGCATTTAATAACCACTCCCGAACGACTCTTGTAGATATAGGTGCATCAGGCGGCAATGACAAAACCAGATTTTATATAAACGGCGGTTATAATGGTCAGGACGGGATTCTGTTTGGAAATGACTTTAAAAGATTATCAGCCCGAATCAATCTGGAACATGACTTTAATACAAAATTAAGACTTGGCGTTAATATCGGGCTGTCCAGAACCATCGCCAATCGAATTGCACAGGATAATCAATTCTCAACACCTATGCAGATCGTTGCCCTCGCCCCGATTACACCGCCCTACGACAAAAATGGTGCTGTCAATGACAGGCCGGTCACAACCTATTACAATCCATTGATCGAACTTGGCAATTCCCGCGATAAATCATCTGCTTACAGAAACATCGGCAATGCTTTTTTTAGCTATAACATCACCAAAGGTCTCGCATTCAGATCCGAGTTGGGGTTTGATGTCGTCAATCAGGACGAAGACGTTTTTTATGGTGTAAAAACAGAAACAGGTCAGTCGGTAAACGGACAAGGAACATCGTACTGGTTCCGTAATGTAACCTATAATACCAACAATTATTTCAACTATAACACCTCGATCAATACAATCCATGCCCTGGATTTCACTGCCGGGATGTCGTTTCAGGACTACAAAAACGACCGCAATTACGTAACAGGGCAAGATTTCCCTGTGGACGCATTAAAAAAAATAGAAAGCGCCGGTAAGATTATTGCGGGCTCGTCCTCGTCTTCGGAATCTTCATTTCTATCCTATTTCGCCCGCGCCAATTACAAGCTAAAAAACCGCTATCTTTTTAACGCCAGCGGAAGAATCGACGGCTCCTCCAAATTTGGAAAGAACAAAAAATACGGCTTTTTCCCGGCAGTCTCCGCCGGCTGGATCATATCGGAGGAATCATTTTTATCCCAATCCGGAGTACTCAGTTTTCTTAAATTGAGAGGAAGCTGGGGTATCACAGGCAATGCAGACGGTTTCGGTGATTTTAAACAACTTGGCTTGTGGGGGGCGGGGAAATATGCAGGGTCCTCCGGGCTTATTCCGACACAGCTTGCCAACCCGGACCTTAAATGGGAAAAATCCAAACAGGTTGACTTCGGAATTGATTTCGGAGTTTTTAACAACAGGCTTTCCGGCGAAATAGACTACTATATCAAAAATACCAATGATCTGATTTACGACGTTCCGGTGCCCGGCATTTCAGGATTCGCTACGCAAACTGTAAATGTAGGGTCCATCCGGAATAAGGGCATTGAAATCGCAGTCAGCTCAACGAACCTTGCTACCACGTCTTTCAAATGGAGTACAAGTTTCAATCTTGCAAAAAATACCAATAAAGTAACCAAACTGGATGGAGGACAAAACCTGGTACCGAGCAACGACGGGCGCTTCTTTAATGCACTGAAAGTAGGCGAATCGATCGGAATATTTTACGGCCCGAAGTTCGCTGGTGTGGACCGGGCAAACGGTGATGCACTTTATTATCAACAGGACGGACAGGTCACGAACGATTATAACTCGGCTGGTAATTTTATAGTCGGAAACCCTAACCCGGACTGGATCGGCGGCATTTCCAACTCATTGACTTTCAAAAACCTGGAACTGAACATTTTATTTCAGGGTGTCTTTGGCAATCAAGTCCAAAACGGGGCGGGTGCATTTATGAGTTCGAGCTTTGACTGGTTCGATAACCAAACCGCCGACCAGCTGAACAGGTGGCAAAGAGAAGGAGACATAACAAATGTACCGCAATTAAGACTATCAGGAGGTAATGGTACCGGCGCGTCCAGTCGCTACATTGACGATGCGTCTTATGTGAGACTGAAAAATATTACCCTCGCCTACCGATTCCCGGCGTCCCTACTTCAAAAAATTAAATTGAGTGCTGCCAAACTTTACATTACCGGCATCAACCTGGCAACTTTTACAAAATACTCAGGTTGGGACCCGGAGGTAAATGCTGACTATCGTGCGAATAACCGGAATCAGGGCGGCGACTTCTATTCTGCACCGCAGATCAAATCGCTTACATTAGGTATTAATCTGGCATTCTAATTTCAAATCGCTCCGACGTGAAAATATTCACCTTCTTCCTTGTTGTTTCTGCTTTGCTGCTTAATTCATGCTCGGGCAAGCTGGATTTGGTTCCGCAGCAAAACACAACGTCAGAGACCGCACTCAGCTCCGATGCCAACGTGAAACGTGTGCTCCGCGGTACATATGATGCCGCCAGCGACCAGTACGTTTTGGGAGGCAACCTCATGCTTTTTTCGGAATTACTGGCAGCGAATGGAGAAATCACGTGGGAAGGCTCGTATAACCAGCCGCGTGAAGTTTTTACCAAGAAAATATTGGTCACAAACAGCTACGTCACCGAGGGATGGCTGAAAAGTTTTCAAACCATCCATATTGCTAACAGTATTTTGTCCGCCCTGGAAGTAGTGGCGGATAAAGATCGTGAACGGGTGAAAGGCGAGGCACAGCTTCTGAGAGCCCTGATGTATTTCGAACTGGCAAAACTGTATGCCCCGCCATATAGTGCCGGCAATGTAACGGCAGCCTTGGGGCTGCCGCTTGTACTTTCCCCAATTGTGACGGCAAGCGATGGCAAAAAAATACCCCGAAGTACGCTGGCAGAAACCTATGCCCAGATTGTCAAGGATATGACCGAAGCCGAAGCACTCCTGCCTGCAACCAACGACGTGTTTTTAAACAAGATCGCGGCATCGGGGTTTCTTTCCCGCGTATATCTGCAAATGGGGAATTATGAAAAGGCCCTGGAATTTGCAGATAAGGGAATAGCCCTGGCGGTAAAAAATGGTTACGGTCTGTTGGTAAACTATGCGGAAGCTTTTAATAACACCGTCAATTCGCGGGAGGATTTGTTCTCGATGCAGGTATCCGAGCAGGATGGAAGTAACAACATGCAGCTTTTCTGGTCTGTTCCCGAATACGGAGGAAGAGACGGTGATGTAGTTGTTCAGGCAAAACACCTCTCCCTTTACGAAAAAGGGGATACGAGGTTGAACCTCTTCTATACCAGCAATGGTGCCGCCCGTAGCGGAAAATGGAAATTAAAGTATAAAAATATTCCCCTGCTACGGCTTGCAGAACTGTATCTTACCCGCGCCGAATGCAATATGCGCTTGTCATCATCCGTGGGCGGCAACCCGGCCGACGACCTGAATCTCATTAGAAAGCGCGCAGGCGTTTCGGCAATTGTCAGGCCCTCTCTATCTGATATCCTCCATGAACGCAAACTTGAACTCGCACATGAAGGGCAAGCAATTCACGATCTGAAAAGACTTAAAGGACAAACAGATGGTTTCGAATATGATGCTCCTTATCTGGTCCTACCGATTCCGCAAAGGGAAATCGATGCATCAGAAGGCACTTTGAAACAAAACAAGGGTTATTGAGTTTGTAATTCTAGCTCATCTCCACACCATAATCCCGCAGAGAATTTACAAAATGTTCGATGACGTGCGCCGGTGGCGGACCTGCCGGGCTGGGTAGTGCTGCGCCGTCCGGTGCGGGCGTGCTATTATCCCAAAACCATTGATCCAGTCCTGCCGGGCTTATCCACATCAGCACTTCCGCCTGCTCGGACTGTATTTCGAACTTGTGCGGGACATCTTTCGGGAGGTATACGTATTCACCTGCATTGACGGTCAATACCTGGTCTCCAATCGTGTAACGGATACTTCCGTTAATAATAAAATACGACTCGTCCTCCCGTGAATGGGTATGCGCGGGCGGCTCCGACCCACGGTTTACCACAATCCGCATCAGCGCTTGCCTGCCTTCCGTTTCGTGGCCCATTGAAAGAAAATTAAATACCGCACCAGGAATTGCCCGTGTGTTTTCAGCATTCGCCGAGGATTTAAACCCGTTTTGTGATTGCATTGTTTTCATGTTAATTTAAGTTAGTCAGTTTAGCTGACCAAAATTAAATAATGTTTTTGAATATTAGTCAGTTTAACTGATTATTTTTGAAAAAATATTTTTCACATGTCAGAATCGAATACAGGGGTTTACTTGCGACAGTTATATGATTCATTGGTCACCAATCTTCATCAGGAGCTTGCATTACAAGGATATGCAGAAATTACACCTTCTCATGGCTTAATTTTTCAGTATCTCGACGAACAGGGGTCCCGCATAACTTCCCTTGCGAGCCTGGCGGGAATGACCAAGCAGTCTATGAGCGCATTGGTTTATCAGCTCGAAAACATGGGATACCTGGCCCGCACTCCCGATCCTGCTGATGGCCGGGCGGTCCTTTTTATCCTAACTTCCAAGGGCAAGCAACTTAAAAAAACAGCCCAAGGCATCAATCGAGGTTTTGAACGGCGATGGGAAGAGGCAGTAGGCGCAGAAAACTATCAACTGCTCAGAGGATTGCTGCTAAAAATAATTGAATCTGCTTCCCAACAGTGAGCACCTTCATCAACTAATCTTCTATTTACCAATCAGTTAACACTTCTAACACTCGCTTACTTCTCCAAATATGAGCAGTACTACCTATGAAAATGGGTGGTAACCTCCATTTTATGGGCATAGCACGGCCGGTAATTTTGTGATGTCGAAAAACAAAGACACTCATTTAAAATCACAAAGTCTATCCGCCATGAAAACGCTTTTCAAATCCGTCCTGAGTACATCGTTGTGCGCCCTGATTCTCTCGTGCGAGACGGAGAAAGAGCCCGTTAGTTGCGTGCAGGAACCTTCGGAACAGCCGATACAGATTAGGAATGGAGCCTCCGCCAGTCGGGAAAGCATCGAATCCGGGACATTTTACGGGACGAAGAGCGTCGAGGTCGCGTTCATCCTGACCAATCTGAACTAACCTTCCAGATAGCTATCAATGCATTAATAATCAATCACATACATCTGTTTCCATTTTTTTTTAAATCAATTCCTGTTAGCCATGAAAAAAATACTTTTTGCCAACATGCCCTACGAAGGCCATTT
Source organism: uncultured Dyadobacter sp. (assembly GCA_946481035.1). The sequence goes on from CAMLNK010000029.1 coordinate 10,664, forward strand.
CAATCCTTTGACCGGTATCGCAATGCACCTGAAATCGCTCGGGCACGACGTGAGGTGGTATTCCGGAAGCATTTTCAAAGAAAAGATCGACGGCCTCGGCATTCCCTACTACCCTTTCAAAAAGGCGCTTGATTTCAACCAGCACAATGTACACATCCTTTTCCCCGAGCGCGACAAGATCCGCGGGTCAGTCGGCAAACTGAAATATGACCTCAAAACTGCATTCATACTCAGGTCGACGGAGTTTTATGAAGATATCAAAGAGATTAACGATTCCTGGTCATTCGATTTGCTTATCAGCGACGTCGCATTCACCGGCATGCCGTTCGTGAAGGAAAAACTGAATAAGAAAGTAGTGTCGGTCGGTGTGTTCCCACTGGTCGAAACTTCGCGGGATCTACCTCCTACGGGACTGGCTATGACGCCATCCACCAGCTTTTTGGGGCGAAGAAAACAGGATTTGCTTCGCTTTCTGGCGGATAAGATCATCTTCCGGGAAGCCGGCAATCTCTTCGGCAGGCTTTTCCGCGAGCACGGGCTGGTTCCGGTAGCGGGCAATATTTTCGACGTTCTCGGCAAAAAAACGGATCTCCTCCTTCAAAGCGGAACGCCCGGATTTGAGTACAGCCGCTCCGACCTGAGTAAAAAAGTCCGGTTCGTAGGGCCGTTACTACCCTTCGCAAAAGGCGGCAAATGCATGAACGATCTCGGCGACCAGCTCGGGAAATACGAAAAGGTGATCCTGGTCACGCAGGGCACGCTGGAAAAAGACCCGGAAAAAATTCTCATCCCGACGCTCGAAGCCTTTAAAGATTCCCCCGTGCTGGTGATCGCGACGACGGGTGGCATGGGCACGCCGGAGTTACAGGCGCGGTACCCGCAGGAGAACATCGTTATCCGAGATTTTATCCCTTTCAACGACATTATGCCGCATTGCGATGTGTACGTCACCAACGGAGGATACGGCGGTGTGATGCTGGGCATACAAAATCAGTTGCCGCTGGTAGCGGCGGGTATTCACGAAGGTAAAAACGAAATCAATGCCCGGATCGGCTATTTCAAATTAGGGATCGACCTCAGAACCGAATTTCCGGCACCCGCACAAATCAGAGCGGCAGTAGAAAAGGTGCTGGCCGACGGAACCTATAAAAACAATGTAAAAAAACTCAGCAGGGAATTTAAAGAATACAACCCTTACCCGCTTTGTACACAATACATTGATGACCTTCTCGATATCAAAACACCTGAACTGATATAATGCTACCCGCCAGTCGATTCGTAGTCATTTTATATTTGCTGTCGGCCCTGACCGTAATGGCCCAGGCAACGGAACCGCCTGTAATCCAGCTGGATTACGGGCGGCCCAACTATCCTGTCGGACGAAATATGCTGGTACTGGAAGATCCCGCCGGCAAGCTGCGGCTGGATGACGTGGAGAGTAATCCCGCATTATTTAAGCCCATGACCCAGCAAACGCTGAACGTAGGGCCGAGCGCTTCTACTTTCTGGCTGAAATTGCGGGTGGTCAGTAAAACGCAAACGGAATGGTTTCTGCACGTAAAAGCGCCATTTCTGCAACGGGTTGATCTGTTTGTAACAACACAGCCGGGTTACGACAATAGCATTAATCACATCACGAACGTCGGCTCCGCATTACCTTATCACGACCGGCCAGTCCTCACGAATCGAACGATCCT
>CAMLNK010000030.1 GCA_946481035.1 uncultured Dyadobacter sp.
ATAGGCATTCTTGATGTTGTAGGCGCGCCAGGTGGAACCGTCCAGCTTATTGCCCTCGTAAATGCCGTCGAAAAACTTTTTGAAGTTTTCGTATTTGGAAAAAACATCGTCGGAAGTAAGCCCCGACTCAGGCGCTTTGTCGAGATAGTCTTCCACGCACGAACCGAGAAGTAAAATCAACAGCGCCGGTACAAATAGTATCGTAATTAATCTTTTCATCATCAGTTGGTTTGGGTTAGAATGCAGCCCTGATGGCAAACTTCACGGTGCTCATTTGCGGGTAAAAACCCTGGTTGAAATCTTTCCTTTCCGGATCACCTTCGATGAGCTTGGTGAACGTCCAGAGGTTATTGCCCGTCACGAAAAACACCAGGTTGGAAGTACCGATCACCCGGCGGAGGAATTTGGAATTGAATGTATAGGAAGCATACACCTCTCTCAATCTCAAATAGTTGGAATTCCGCCAGAACCGGTTCTCGATCATGATATCGAAGCCCCTGTCGGCCTCGCCGCCGCCCCAGAACAGGTTGTCGGTGCTGCCCCCGCCGGAATAATGCAGCGTAGCGTGGTTGGCACCGGGGTTGGTGGGCGTCCAGTAGTCGAGCTGGGATGCGTGCACGCGCCAGTCGCCTTTGATAAACTCCACCTCGTAAGGCTGGTTGAACTCCACATATTTGCCCACATTCCCCTGGAACATGAAATTGAAGTCAAACTTTTTCCAGGTAAAACCTGCTGAAAATGAATAGGTAATCGGCGGGTAATCCGAGCCCGGGATCGGATACTTGTCCAGGTTGGTCACTTTGCCGTCTCCATTGTAGTCCAGGAACTTATAATCGCCCACATTCAGCTTTTGCACGTCGATAGCCGCAACGTTATTATGAATATCGTCCACGGAAGTATAATACCCGCTGCCTGTCAGCTCCACCCCGCTCAGCTGCGCGCCCAGCGGCTTGCCTGCTGCTTTTTGGTAATCATAGGCATACGGCAGGTCGTCTTTGAACAAAATGCGGTTTTCATTAAACCCGAAAATACCCTTTACGAAATAGTTGAGCCCCGAAGACGTGTGGTTGCGGTACTCGGTTTCGAGCTCGATACCGTGCTTTTTCAATCGGCCCAGGTTCAGCTCCTTGAATGAGTTACCCACGAGCATAGTTACGCTTTGCGGCCTGAGGAGCATTTTCTGACGATGCTCGTCGAAAAGATCGATGCCGAAAGTGAAGGTATCGTTCCAAAGCCCGAGCTCGATACCGAAATCACGCTTGCGGGCCTCTTCCCATTGCGAAACCAGGTTCGGGCCGAGGTCTTCGTGAATGTAGCCCGCATTATCCTTATAGAATTCGCTCAGGTACAGCCACCGGTTATCGGCGATATCGCTCCCCACTTTGCCATCCGAATAGCGGAGTTTCAGCTTACTGATCCAGGGAATGCGGTCTTTGAAAAACTTCTCCTCCGAAACCACCCAGCCAATGGCCCCCGACGGGAAGAACCCGTACCGCTTGCCCGGCGCGAAACGCTCGGAGCCGGTGTAGCCCACGTTCAATTCGAGCAGGTATTTGTTGGCATAATCATAAGTAGCGCGGCTCACGAGGCCCTGGTTGTAATAAGGGAAATCGATCGTCTTGTCCTTCTGCTGGCGGTTCACGAGCACGAGCCCGGTCACGCTATGCTTTCCGAATGCCCGGTTGTAGCTGGCCGAGAGTTCGTAGTAAAAATCTTTGTAATAGTCATTTTCCAGCTCACCTACATTAATATCCAGCGGCGATTGCTGGAACGACTCATTACCCTGCCCGGCCCTGAACCACGGATTTTCTTCGGTACCGATCTTGTCGTAGTTGAGCTGGTACTCCGGGAACGAATAGCTCGCCGTGAGCGAGCGGTTGCGGTAATAGGTGCTCATGGACACCTTTCCCTTCACCGACAGCCCCTTGGTGATCGCGTCCAGTTTCTGATCGAGAATCAGGTCGGTGAAAAGCTTCGAATCCAGGTATCGGTTGAAGGATCCCTGGTTCATGGAGGTGTACGGGTTACCGGTAAACTCCCCGAAGTTCATCGCGAGACGGTCGCCGGAATCGTTTGGATAATCAGGGTCCGGCACTTGTTGGAGCACCCACGCCGGGAAATAGGCCGGATAGCGGGAAGGCCCTGTCGAATAGAGGTTCCGCCAGGGAGAGCTGTTGGGTTGATTTTTGATACCGGTCTCCCCGCCCACGTTCAGCGTCAATGTGGTGTTGCGGGTCAGGTTAAAATCGATATTGGTGCGGTAGTTGAAACGGTTGTACCAATAGCGGGTATCGTCGTAACCTTTATTATAAGCCTTGAAAAAATCGCCCTGGTAAGCATAGCCGAGCGAGGCGAAATATTTGATAAAATTGGTACCGCCCGAAACGTTGAAGTTGGCATTCGCATTGGTAGCGAACGGCTTGGTCATAATATCGAACCAGTTCACGTCCGGGTAGCGAAGGCTGTTCAGCGGCGTCGACGGGTTCCGGTACTGATTCAATGCGTATTGCGGAATGAGGTCGGTAAACTGCTGCCCGTTCATCAATGCCTGGTTGTACATCGACATCGTTTGGTAGGAACTGATGTGGTCCGGAATGCGCGTCGCTTTCGCCAGGCCATACGAACCTGTAAAGTCGAGTTTAGGTTTGCCGATCGTACCGCGTTTCGTAGTTACAATAATGACCCCGTTAGCCCCTTTCGCGCCAAAAACGGCCGTAGCCGATGCGTCCTTCAATACCGAAATGGTGGCGATCTCGTTGGGGTCCATGTCGCGGAAATCGCGCTCCACGCCGTCGACCATCACCAGCGGCTGCGAACCGTTCCAGCTCGAAAGCCCGCGGATCACGATCTCCGAATGGTCGCTGCCGGGCTCACCGCTTTGCTGCATCGTAAGCACGCCGGAGAGCTTGCCTGCGAGCGCGTTGGTGACGTTGGACGTGCCCGCACGCATGAGGGCCTTGTTATCGACCTGCGAAATGGCACCCACCACGCTCTCTTTACGCTGCGTACCATAACCCACCACTACCACCTCTTCCAATGCCTTGTTTTCCGGTATCAGTTTTACGTCCAGCGACCGGCGGCCAGCCACCTGTATTTCCTGAGAAACATATCCTATATAACTGAATACCAATATCGAAGCATTATTGGTAACCGTGATTTTGTATTTGCCTTCGGTGTCGGTCGAGAGCCCGTTGAGGGTCCCTTTCTCGACAACGTTCACCCCCGGCAGGCCGTTACCGTTTTCATCCCTGATCACCCCGGCCACGGTCACCGTCAGTGAAGCAATGGCATTGTCCATTACCTGACGCAGCCGCTGGGCATGATAGGCTTCGACTGAGTTATTGAATGCCTCCGGCTTGCCTGCCGCCGATGCTTTGAACACCGACGTGCCGTTGAGCACCTCGGTAACCGCGTGCTTTTTGGCATTGGAAACATAAATGGTTTCGTTGACCCTGCTGAAACTGAGGCTCGTTTCCTGCGAAATGTGCCTGAGCAGCTTCCCCACGCTGGCCTGTGGGAAACTGAGGTCGACGGTCTTGTTCCGTACAAGTTTCTGGTCGTACTGGAAATTGAAATTGGTTTTGTCGTTGATTACCACAAAAGCATCTTCCAGCGGCACGTTGTGCAGATCGATGGAGATGTAGATTTTCTCAATGCTCTGCTCCTGGGCCTTGCCGTCGGATGCCGACAGCAAACCTGCGAAAATGCATTGCAAAACCGTCCCGATAACCGCATACCTAGACATCGCTACAATTTGTCGTAGTAGTTTATATTGCATATTTTTGATCGTTTTGAATTTCACGTTCATTACACGTGGCTTTCTCCGTTACCTGATTGAGCGCCAACTCTTAGCACGGGAAAGTCACACGGACCGGTAATCAGCAATGGTTACCGGTTCTTTTTTCAGCTGGTATCAGACCGCATAGGCTGGTTTCGGTTATTGAAGTTTTACAATGCTGTTGTTCACTTTATAGGAAAACCGGTTGGGATAACTCATTACCCCGAGGATGTAATCCAACGGCTTATCCTGGAATTTGCCGCTGAACCGCCAGTCGGCGTCCATGCGCACGCCCGGCGCCACCTCGAACTTCACACCGTACCAGCGTTCGAGTTTGAGGATCGTTGAATGAAAATCCGACTTCTGGAAGTATAGCATGCCGTCTTTCCAGCCGATCTGCTCTTTTTCGTCGTAGGTACTCACGATCAGTTCGCCGGCCTCTTTCTGGAAAGTCGCCATTTCGCTTTTGCTCAGAAAAACGCATGCATTCTGGTCCTCGGCCCCTATTTGGGCATTCACCTTCACTTTGCCGCTCACCACCGCAACCTGCACCGCCTTGTTTTCCGGATAAGCGCGGATGTTGAACGAGGTACCGAGCACTTTGGTCACGACATCGCCCGTGTTGATCACAAACGGGGCTTTTTCGTTGCGGGTAACATCGAAGAACGCCTCGCCGGTGAGGCTTACTTTCCGGATGTCTTCTTCGAATGCTTCGGGGTAAGAGATCGACGAGCCTGCATTGAGCGTCACGCGGGTGCCGTCCGGGAGTACGAGCTTACGCTGCTGCCCGTTCGCCGACTTATGCTCCACCGGCACAAATGCCGAGGCGGGCGCGTGATGGCTGGCCAGGTACCTGTTCACCAGAAAGAATGCTCCCACGAGCACACACGCGGCTGCGAGGAGCCGGAACACACGGCGGAAACCGATGCGCCGCGGCTGCGCGACGGCGGGCTTCTGAACATCCGAAGCAGCCACGGACGATTCGAGCCGCTTCCATTGCTGGTCGATGTCGTAGGTTGGAACAGGCTTGCCCTGGAAATGCAGGGCGAGAACGATTTTCCGGGCTTTTTCGATTTCGGGGCGGCGGGACGGGTTGGCGAGAAGCCATTTCTCCCACAGATGGTCATTTTCGGGGGCGGTGCCGTTGAGCCACGCACGGAAATCGTCGTCGAGGACGAAATCCTTGTAGCCAAACCGGTCGTATTTGTGCGCTTCCAATAGGGATAGTATTTGTTCTTTACTTAGATAAGCCAGAACCAATACCGAGTGACCCTCGACCGGTTAAATTTTTTGTAAAAATTTTTATATTAATGCAGTACCCGAAGCCAGCAGCGACACATAGACGCCGAGCATGAAAGGCACGTCGGTTCCTTGCGGGGCCAGTTCCTCATTCAGCGCATCCAGTGCTTTATAAATGAGCTTATAAACGGCCCGGGTAGAGATATTCATAATCACCGCGATTTCCCCGAACGACTGCTCATTATAGAACCGAAGGTACAATGCCTCTTTCTGCCGCGCCGGAAGGTTTTGAATGGCGTTTTGCAGCAAAAGCACATTTTCTTTGAGCGTCTGATCGTGGATCATCTTCATTTCCGCCGACAGTTCGACATGAAAAAGCGAATCGTCGTCGTCGAGTGCGATCGTCATGGGGCTTGCCTTGGCCCTTTTGAGGATCAGCCGGCGGAGTGATGCGAGTAGATAGTTCCGGATGGAATCGGAGTTACCGAGAAATGCTTTCCGCTCCCAGATATTCATAAAAAGGATCTGGATACAATCCTTCACCTCCTCATCATCCTTATTGAAACGAAGCCCGTAATTGAGCAGCGACGGATAATAGTGCCTGAATATCTGTTCAAAAGCTTCGCCGCTCCCCTCCCTCAGCATGTCCCACAGAGGCGCGGCTTGGCCAGGACCAGCCGGCTCGGACCGGGTCGTTTTCCAGTTGTTAGTCAGGTTAATAGCTTCCATGCTCGCTGAGATTGGTCAATTTTCGGTTCAGGAATACCATCTGCAATATGTAACTGCACAATGATTTTTAGGTGACGCAGAATATCCGGACCACCCTTAAAAAAGTCAATATTTTTCAGGAAATAATAAAATCAGGAGCAGGAGGGCTTGGAAGGCTAATTGCCCAATATAAAGTAAAATATGAAAAGCAGAAATGTCACCGACATGAGGATCAGCACGATGTTACCTGCTGAGAGGCCGCTGACCGGTCCGTCCTGTGCGTTCTTTCTCGCCTCACGGTCCCCCATAATATCGAGCGAACTCATAATGCGGCCCCAGATAGAGTTGACATCCTGACCGGAAAGGCCGTCGGGCTTCCAGTCGGATGCGATCAGCACCAGTTCGCGCGCTTTGGCGACCGTATCTTTCTGCGCGGGGTATTTGAGGATCCAGTTTTCCCAGAAGGACCGGATTGGCGGATCATCGGGAAACCGTACCCATCTTATGAAGAGGTTTTCCATTGCCAACTCCTCAGCCGATAACTCTGAAAACGGTTTCATCGATATTAGTAGATTGAATTTTAGGGCCTATCAAACGTAAATCCGGATTTCGGTCACAACCGGTATTATATGTTTGTTAAACTTTATAGCTAAAAAAGGAGGCGTTTCAGGGTTTATACTCACTTTTAGGGGAGTTAGAAAATTATTTCAAAAAAAGCCATCCTGTACTGTGGGGTACACCGAAATTCGGAATATGCGAAGCCGTAGTAACTTAATCTCGAAGCAACTGTGTACCTTTGCGGCAAATTTCACGATGATATAGTACCAAAACAGATACAATGACCTCGCATCAAATACGTCAGGCTTTTCTTGATTTTTTCCGCAGCAAAGAGCATTTAATAGTACCCTCGGCGCCTCTGGTAGCCAAGAACGACCCCACGCTGATGTTCAACAACTCGGGGATGGCGCAGTTCAAGGACTTTTTCCTCGGTAACGGCACGCCTCCCTCGCGCCGGATCGCGGATACGCAGAAGTGCTTGCGCGTGTCAGGAAAGCATAACGACCTCGAAGATGTGGGCTTTGATACCTACCACCACACGATGTTCGAAATGCTCGGCAACTGGTCGTTTGGTGATTATTTCAAAAAAGAGGCGATTGCCTGGGCGTGGGAATTACTGACGGAGGTTTACAAACTGCCGAAAGACAGGCTGTATGTATCTGTGTTTGAAGGAAATGAAGCCGACGGCGTGCCGTTCGACCAGGAAGCCTGGGACCTTTGGAAAGGCATTGTGGGCGAAGACCGCATTATCCTGGGTAATAAGAAGGACAATTTCTGGGAAATGGGCGATACCGGTCCGTGTGGCCCTTGCTCCGAAATCCACATCGACTTGCGCTCACCTGCCGAAGTGGCCGAAGTTTCGGGCAAATCGCTCGTGAACAACGACCACCCGCAAGTGGTGGAAATATGGAACCTGGTATTCATGCAGTTCGAGCGCAAGGCCGACGGCTCGCTGATCCCGCTCCCATCGACGCACGTCGATACCGGAATGGGTTTCGAGCGTCTTTGCATGGCCATCCAGCAAAAAACATCGAACTACGACACCGATGTTTTCCAAAACACGATTGGCGTACTGGAAACGCTTTCGGGCAAAAAATACGGGCAGAACGACGAGCCTTTCGCCGACATCGCCATGCGTGTGATTTCCGACCACATCCGGGCGGTTTCATTCGCGATTACCGATGGTCAGCTACCGTCGAATGTGAAGGCAGGTTATGTGATCCGTCGCATTCTCCGCCGCGCGGTGCGTTATGGTTACTCCTACCTGGGCTTCCAGGAGCCGTTTTTCCACAAGCTGGTGCCGGTACTGGCCGAGCAGTTCAAGGACGTATTTACGGAATTGAAAGACCAGGAAGAATTTGTAACACGTGTGATTCTGGAAGAAGAAAAAAGCTTCCTGCGCACGCTGGAATCAGGTTTGAAAAGATTGGATAGCATTACTTCCGGACTGAAAGAGAAGGGTATCAACACCATTCCCGGCGACGAGGTGTTCGAACTGAGCGATACTTTCGGCTTCCCGGTGGACCTTACCGCGTTGATCGCTCGTGAGAAGAGCTTCCAGATCGATGAAACCGGGTACCAGGATGCATTGGCAGAACAGAAAAAGCGCTCCCGCCAGGATGCTGCCAAAGAGGCAACCGACTGGATCGAGCTCCGCGAGTACGACGGCGTGGAATTCCTCGGTTATGATTTTGAAGAAACACACAGCCATATTGTGAAATACCGCAAGGTGAAGACCAAAACTGGCGAAGAATACCATATTGTACTCGACCGCACGCCTTTCTATGCAGAAATGGGGGGACAGGTGGGGGACACCGGTACCTTGGTTCTGGGGAGTAAGGAGGATGGAGAAAGGAGAATTAATATTGTAGATACCAAAAAGGAGAACGACCTTTTTGTACATGTTTCGCGGGACAAAAACCTGGACGAGGCATTGTCGGGAGCGGGCGTTATTACCGCTAAAATCGACATTGACCGTCGCAATAAAATCAAGGCGAACCACACGGCTACGCACCTTATGCTCTCGTCTATGCGCGAGGTGCTGGGTACGCACGTGAGCCAGAAGGGTTCGTTCCTGAACGACGAGGTACTGCGTTTCGACTTTGCACATTTCTCGAAAGTGACTGATGAGGAACTGCGGAAGATCGAAGACCGTGTGAATGAAAAGATCCGCGAGAATATCGCATTGGACGAAAGACGCAATGTACCTATTCAGCAGGCGCTGGATGCGGGTGCTACGGCTACTTTCGGTGAAAAATATGGGGATTTTGTACGCCTGATCATCTTCGACCCTAAATTCTCCTTCGAGCTTTGCGGAGGTACGCACGTGCCTTCTACGGGCGAGATCGGCCTGTTCAAATTCACTTCCGAAGGTTCCGTATCGGCAGGCGTTCGTCGTGTGGAAGCTGTAACGGGTGAAAAAGCATTGGAACTGATGCGCCAACAGGAAGAAACTTTGAACAAAATCAAAGACCTGCTCAAAGGACCGGCCGATCTGATCAAAGCGGTTGAAAGCCTGATCGAAGAGCGTTCGGCATTACAGAAAAAGATCACTGCGCTCGAAAACGAGAAGATCCAGGCATTGAAAACCACGTTGGTAGAGAATATGGAAACGCATAGCACGTTCAACCTGATCGTGCAAAAGGTGGATGTACCGGGCGCGGATTCATTGAAACAACTCTCCTACGAGCTCCGCGACCAGGTCGAAAACCTGATCGCTGTATTTGGCGCTGAAATCGGCGGTAAACCACAGCTTTCGGTTTTCATTGCGGAGAACATCGTACAGGAAACCGGGCTGAATGCTGGTAAGATCGTGAAAGACCTCGCGAAAGATATCCGCGGCGGCGGCGGCGGCCAGCCATTCTTCGCCACGGCGGGCGGCTCCGATGCAAGCGGACTCGATACTGCGTTGGAAAAAGCAAAAGGCCTGTTTTAAACAAGCATTACTACTTGTCAACTCATAACAAAAGAGCGGCATCCTCACGGAGCCGCTCTTATTTTTTGTACTGATTGAGTGCTGAATCAGTGGGTTATTCCTCAGCTTTCAGCTGACCTCTGATTTCGCCGTTCGGAAATTCGGCTGTGTGAATGTTCACATAATACAAGCCTGCTTTCAAATCGGCCACTTGTGCCTCGGTAAGGGTGTCTTTAAATGCGAAGGGTGTTTTGAAATCGGTGCCGAAATCGATCACTACTGCACCTGTGGAATCAGCAGATCCTTTGTGGATGTGCCAGGCCGTTGGGATAAACAGGGAGTCGGCCGATGCCGAATCCGAGGCCGCGGAGTCGCTGTAAACGATGTTGAGACTCAAAATTCTCGACTCCTGATCTAATGTACCATCTACTGAACCGGTAGCCGTCGATGTATTAGCGGGGACTTCGTTTGCACCGGAAAGCGTTGTAGACACTTTCAATTCGGGCAATACGGGAGTTGGGTCTGCTGTCTCGTCGTCGTCATTACATGCTGCCACCATCCCGGCGATCACAAACACACCCATGAATGCTAATTTTCTCATAATGCTTTGTTTTAGTAAATAATTGGTTTGACCGCCGCCTGGTAAAATTATGGTTCCTACAAAAACCCATTTTGCACAAGGCATTCATTTCCAATTATTTACAAAAACTATTTCAAAATCTCAATTTGGGGAAAACGCCTACCCTTTGCTGAATATTACAACAATCTCAGGGCATTGACCGGCTTCTGCCCCTGCCGTGAGTGGAATTTCCAGCGGTTGTGCGACCAAAGCCAAAGCTCCGGCTGCCGTTCGATGGTGTTTTCCAGCGCCTTATAATAATGTTCCATAATCCCCGCTTCGCCCAGCTGGCGCGCCTGCGAGGTAATGAGCCGGAACCTGAAATGGTACGAATTCCGCTCCTTTTTGGTCACGTCCAGGTACACCACCGCGCAGTCGCGCTGAACGGCAATGCGCGCCGCTCCCGATTGCACGAAGGTTTTCCGGTTCATGAAATTGAGATAATACTTACCCGACTCCGGCGGCCGCTGGTCGGCAATAGTGACGAATATGGCTGCGGACTCAGCATTCCAACTCAGCGTCCGCCGGTACCATTCCGATTTCGGGATCATCGTCACCCCGAACCGCCCCCGTAGTTTCAGGAGGAAGCCGTTCAGCCATTTGTTCGACACCGGCGAGTAAGCCGCCACCACCTGGCAATCCGTCTGAAGCGGCAACGACTGCAGATATTCCCAGCTGCCATAATGCGAGGCCATGAGCACAATGTGTTTCTTCTCGCGCAAAAGCCTTTCGATTAATGCAGTATTCTCATAGTTCACCAATCTTCCCAGACTGCCACGCCCTACTCCGCCGATCATGAACGGCTCGACCAGCAAGTCGGCCAGGTGACGGAAATACGCGACGACCATTTGTCGGATCTCCTTTTCCGAGCGTGTCGGGAAGCAGCGGGCCATATTCAACAACACCATATTGCGGCGGTAAGGCCAGAGCCTGAACAGTACCAGAAAAATCAGGTCCGACAGGGCACGCCAGCCCCATAGGGCCAGCCTGAACCGGAGCGCTTGCATCAGAATATGTATTGTACCCCTGCGTTGAACCCTACGAACAAGCCCTGGAAATCTTTGGAACTGTTGTTCTTCCAGATGTATTTTTTGATAAAGTCATAATCATTCTCACGCTCGTACGACACATAGTTGAGCGTCGGGCCCGCGAAGGCTTCGAAACGGTTACCCAACCGCAATGCGGGCAGAATGCGGAGCGAGTTCTTATTGTAGCTCCCTCCGTGAAAATCAGTAAGCGTGGTACCAACGGCTTCTAAATTGATCCGTAAGCTGCTGGCTATTGGAATATGCGCGCCCAAACCGCCCTCGGCAGCATACATGGCTTTGGGATTGTCCTTGAAATTATAACCTATACCCGCGATCCCGTACAGCACGCGCCCGCCCGAGCGGAAGGACACAATGCCGGTCATGGTTTCGTCGATGGTAAATGCAAGGGATTTTTCCCCGTTTTTGATAAAGTTAAAGATCGCGATGGGGTAATCGCTGCTGTCGGCGATGTTGATGAAGCCTGCGAGCTGCACGCCTTTTACTTTTTTAGCCACATTGGCAAAACCAGCCACCTGGGCATTTACTTCATTGCCTTTGTTAAGGAACCCGGCGAGCTGTAAGCCTTTCGCATTCTTTTTTGCAATGTTGGCAAAACCAGCCACTTGTGCCGCACCCGCAGCTTCTGCCAGGTTTAAAAAGCCGGCAACCTGCGCGCCCTGCGCTTCGCCACCCGTAATGTTGGAAAAACCGGCCAACTGGGCACCCTTAGCCTCGCCGCCGATCACATTCGCTATGCCCGACATTTGTACCCCGCTCGCCGAGCCACCGATCACATTCGCCGCACCAGCCATTTGAACACCGCTGACATTCTGCTTCACCACATTGGCAACCCCGGCAATCGACGCGCCGGTTTCGGCTTTGGAGAGTCCGGCAATGGCATGTAGTGAAAACCGGTTGGTAATGGAAGCGGCCTGCCTGCCATTGGAACTTACCGGATAAATGAAGCCGATATGCACTGCGGCCGAGCTATCCCGTTGCGCATAAGAATGAAGCGGAAACACGATAAACAGCAGGATGGCAATCAGGAATGCGGATGGATTATTAAGCAAATTTTTCATGGATAATGCATTTAAAACGGATTGTTGAAATGCACACGTTCCCCGGTTTCCTTGCAGGCCTTCAATTCGACCGGTTTCAAACCGTATGCATTTAACCGACAACCGGAATGCTCCTTACCCTAATTTTTTTGACAAAAAAATAAAACACATCTGGTAGCACATCGACATATCAATATAGCTCTACAAATAGTATTCACTATCTATATCTGTTTATAGAAATAATTTTATCAAAACATATACTAAACTTTAAATATTTATATACATTTAACCGATTGTCACATTTTCCCACACTCAAACCAAATCAGTATGATGAAACGCTATCTGTTTTTTTGCCAAT
>CAMLNK010000031.1 GCA_946481035.1 uncultured Dyadobacter sp.
CTTGTCGACAATGCGCGGCAGTTACTTTCCGCCTCGAAAGTGCCGGTAAATATCAATTTTTACGATGGCCTGACGATCCCCGATGAAATAGCGGAGTACGACGTCGTTACGCTAATCGACGTTTTCCACCACATTCCAAAACCCATCCAAACTTCGTTCTTTGATCAGCTTTACAAGAAAATGACCAAGGGAAGTGTGCTGATATTCAAAGATATTGACGGTGGAAGCCCGCTGGTGTATGTAAACAAGCTGCATGACATGCTTCTTGCAGGAGAGATCGGGAATGAGTGGAAGGCTGAAAAAGCGGCGACAATGCTGCGCAAGTGCGGTTTCGAATGTTCCGAAATCAGTTACAGGCGCATGCTCGTATATCCGCACTATACAATACTCGCAAAGAAATAACCTTCTTAATAATAAAAGCAAAAGACAATATAGAGCAGGAAAAGCACGATTGTCAATTGCAGGCCGCGGTCATGATATATCAGGGTAGTAGGGTCACCTTCTCCCTGATATTTGTCTATATCCGTCAACTGAATGAACCGGAAAAGGCCGTATACAACCAAAATCAGGGAATATTTAAGAATATCCGCTCCGATAATGGCAATCGTGCTGGCGTCGATGGTGTAAAACATGTAGCTGATCAGCGTCATTGTCGTACACGAATGAATATACGTATCCAAAAGCTTGATCGAGTATCCCGACAATGCTTTTCTGTGCCCATGAGCTGCTTTATCCAGGACTTTCAATTCCCCTTTCCTTTTGATAAACGCCAGCAACAACGCGAGGAAGAAAGTTACGACCAGCATAAAATCGGAAGGTTGTACATCAATTCCCTCACATCCCGCCAGAATTCTCAACTCGAAACCTACCGAAATGACAATGCAATCGACAATACTAATGTGTTTGAGATAAAGAGAGTAAAGTATATTAATCGTGCAATAAGCGACGATAATTGTCGCTAATTTGAAATCGGCAAGATATGCCAGAATAGAAACCGTCAATAAAATACAAACGATCGCACTTGCAATGGCCGTTGTCATGGGTAATTTACCCGATGCCAGCGGTCGCTTCTGTTTAATGGGGTGTTTTCTGTCGGATTCTACATCCTTGATGTCATTCAGAACATAAATACTCGACGCCGCAAAGGAGAAAGCCAGGAATGTCAGCAACGACAGGAAGAGCGAATTTGTGTCAAACAGCCTTCCTGAAAACAGAAGGGGAGCAAGTATTAGGAAGTTTTTAATCCACTGATGTACTCGTATTTGTTTCAGTATCAATAAGATCATGTCAGGGGAGTCTGTTCGGTTGCGTCAGGAGGCAAATATAGACATAAAAACGGCTCCGCGGCTCCTTCCTGAGCGACCCGTGATCATCTTATTTTTTACCGATCGGACGGATTCATTTATTGGTAGGAGATTTTGATCTATCAACCGGTTATGAACACGCACAGGCTCACCATGATTTCTAAAAGAATATTGTCCAGGTTTGGGTAAGGGAATTTATTAATTCAGTTATGATAAATTCAATCTCGGGACTCAATAACCACTGTTATTTTAATAATCGGAGTTATTAAGATTGTTATCATTTTAGTTTGCATTTACTTGATGAATATTAATAGGAAGCAAGTGGTATTATTATTTGAATTTGCCTCGTGAATGATGGTTTAATTAATTATTTATTATATTTAATTGGAAAGCTTTCCCAAAGCAGTTATAAAAAATAAATCCCGGCCGCATTAGCGGCCGGGATTTATTGGTGCATGCTTGTGGCAATTATCAATGTACCTGTTTGCTTTTTCCAAACCGGAATGCGTAGTTCAAACTGATGGAGTAATCGGCGAAGGCCGCGTCACCCTGGATGTGAACCTTCTTCGATTCGTCGGTAATGGCCGCGTTTTCCATATTCTGGCGGGCAATATCCGCTGCGCTCTGGATACGGTTTTTAATAAAGTTATAAGGAACAAAAAGACTGAACGTGTGATTGCCGGTCCGGAAAGTTACGCCGGGCTCGATAGCCACTACGTAGCCAGGCCTGCGGTAGGCAACCTGTCCGCCGAATGCATCATAGGCGGGGATGCCTTCCAGTCGTCCGGCCAATGACAAAGTGACTTTCTGGGCTTTTCCGATTCCGGCCATGAAACCGGCTCTGGCGAAATACTGGTCGGGGCATGCGTACACATTGTAACCTTCCAAACCTTTCGTCGGCGCAGATTTGAAAGTACCGTTGGATTCCTTGGGATTGAACAGATAGTAGGCGTTGGCGAAGCCGTAAATATTATTGAAGAGGTGCCTGAATCCCTGGAATTCCAGCGAAATACCCAAACCGCCGTCGCCAGGCTGAATGGCCTGGTCCATTACCACGCTTTCTTTGGAACCATCCGTTTGCAATGCATCATCCATTACGTCGTGTTTACCTGTCGGCAGTTTCAGCCCCGCACCGACCATAATGTTGCCATGGTGTGCCTTTGCCGGATCGATCAGCCAATAATTGACCCCAACGCGGACGTCGCCCAGTCCTTGCGCAAAAACGCTGTAACGGGTTGTATCGATAATTGTGGATCTCAAAACCTGTGAACGCTCATTGTGGACGTAGGGAACGCTTACGTTCACCTGCAAACGATCTGTGATCCCGAAAGAACCGTTCAGGTCGAGCGAGTGGGAATAAATGTTTACTGCATTGCCGCGGTCTTTGCCATCAGGGCCGTGGCCGCCGCCCGTTGTCTGGCGCTCAGGCTGTTCCTCTGTGCCGACGAAATGCCGCCAGGAGTGAAAATAACGATAGCTGGCTCCAACCTGGAACTGTCCCTTTTGAAGATTGTACGTAGAGGAGCCGGGCATTGAGTTGATGCCGCCCATTTGCCTTACCGCCACACAGCCTTGCGCAAAAGCGTTGCCGGCGGCCATCAGGCTGCCTAAAAAGATAAAACCGGAAATGTATAATGCTTTCATATTCGGATTCGGGGATTAAAAAGTAGATAGTAGGACGCAGGCAATTACCCCCGCCGAAACCGGGATTTGCGCGTCTATAAACGTGAGTATTGGTAAAACTGAAAACGCCGGGTTTGCAATTTCACACGGGATAATAATCCGGGAAGTGAATCAGGATTCCGGCGGCGGGCTGAACAGGGTCAGAAGCGGAGATATGAAAGTAATGTTAGTAGCAGAATAGGACACGAAAGCGCTCGACGCGATGTCGGTAAAGACCCAAACCGGACGGCTGGGGCTCACCCAATATACCTTGGCTAAGTCCGACAATGAGCGGATGGCTTTTCGCAATGGATGGGAATCGGCGGAAGGATTACGGGTAGTTTCCGTCATTTGATCCGCCAGTTCCGAAAACCGCTCTCTCGCAGACAGATTGGTTTTCAGCGTGACGTACGCGGTATCGTTTTCGATTTTTTGATGGACCACGTTATAAAACTCACCCTCATGCTGAAAGAGGCCAGAAGCATCGTCCGTATTTTCCCAGGAAGTAGTGTAGGGCAGCGGTGTTACAGGGAACTTCATCACCTTGTATTCGCTTCCTTCCTGCGTTTCAGTGGCGGTTTGAAAGTCATTTTCGAAAAGGAACACGCCGACGGCCAACCCAAACATATTGTAGAGCAACAATGCAAGCAGACCGAGCGGTAGAAGTCTTTTCAAATGATTCAATTTTTAACAAAAATAGTACTATTTGCGAGAATGTACACGGCTTCCTGATAACAATTTTATAACCCGGCCAACCCCGTCGAAAATACCTTTTGTAAATATTTTTGCGCTTCGGCGAGAGTCGAAATTGCGGCAAAAGTGCTTTTCAAGAGAGCGGGGAGCTGTCGCAATAGCAGCTGGCAGGAAATTTCAAAACGACAACTATCCATGATCAGGACCATTAAATTACAAATTTTAGCCGGTTTGCTGTGCTTCATTAGCCTCGGAGGGTTTGCTCAGAAAGGCGAGCCTTTTTTCTTTATTCAAATGACCGACACGCAATTCGGCTTTTTTACCGATAACAAGAGTTTTGAAAAGGAAACAGAAAATTTCGAGAGAGCGATAGCGGCCGCGAACCGGCTGCATCCAGCCTTCGTGGTCATTACCGGGGACCTGATCAACAAGCCCGCCGACCAGGCGCAATTGCGGGAATACAAGCGCATTGTAGCGCTGCTCGACCCTTCCATTCCTGTCTATCACGTAGCGGGAAATCATGATGTGACAAATGATCCGAAGCAAAGTGACATTGTAAATTACAGGAAGGAGCTTGGGAAGGATTTCTATGTGATCAGGCATCAGGGTATGCGCGGGCTGGTCCTGAATTCACTGTATTTCAAAAGCCCGGCCGGCGTTGAAAAGGAAGCTGCCGTGCAGGAGAAATGGTTGAACAAGCAGTTGAAAAAGGCCCGGCGCTCGTCGGCTGCGCCTTTGCTGGTGTTTCAGCATCATAGCTGGTTTTTAACGGACCCCCATGAAAAGGATGAGTATTTCAACATACCAACCGCTACCCGTGACAAATATATGGCGTTGTTCGACCAATACGGTGTGAGCCACATTTTCGCAGGTCACTACCACCGTAATGCCTTCGGCAAATGGGGAGATATTGAAATGGTGACTACCGGGCCGGTAGGAAAGCCATTGGGAAAAGACCCTTCCGGTTTCCGGATTGTGAAAGTTTCCGGAAGTAACGTGAGCCATCAGTACTACGAGCTCAGCCAGGTCCCGGATCACATCGTTTTGGAATAGCCGGCACACTTGGCTGAATCTAACTGCCGGGCATAGTGAAGTAAAATAAAAGTAAAGTATACTTTACTTTTTGTAAAATGTATGTTACATTTCGACTTCACAAAATCATTTGAACAAATGGCGCTATCATTTCCGGCCCGGTATCGGGCAGCAGGCTTCTTCCTGGCATTGACCGGGCTGTTATGTCTTTGGGTGGCTTACAGTGAGGGGCTCATTAATTTTTATCGGATCATTTTGCCGGGCAATACACTACCGGATGGTTCTTACCCTTATCCTTCCAATTTCTGGGACATTAATGCAGTATTTGAGAAGTGTTCATTATGTTCTCTGGCGATCGGGGTCGCCACTGCATTTCTGGCGAAAGAACCGGATGAATACTTCTACCAGATCCGGCTGGAATCGATCCGGTTCGCGGTATCAGCGCAGTTTCTGGTCGGCCTGATAGCCTTTGGATATTTCTATTTTACACCCGGGTATCGGATGGAAAACACATTTCAAGGCATTCTGGGCCTCGCTTGCGGCAGCTTTTTGGTAGCCTATGTGTTGCGCTATTATTCGATGATCTACTTTAAGCAGGAGAAGGATTGAGCGCACAAAACACCAAACTGGAAAATACGTTACGGGTGGAGCGGGCGATCAATCGGATGACGCAGGCCGAACTGGCTGAGCGGGTGGCTGTTTCACGCCAGGCCATCAACGCGATAGAGACTGGTAAATTTATTCCCTCCGCAGTTCTGGCAATCAAACTGGCGCGGGTTTTTGGAAAATCTGTGGAAGACATATTTATCATTCAGGAGGAAAACAGCCCGCCGGGCACGGACGAACAATAACTCAGACCGTCATTTATCAGCCATGAAAACAATTTATCTATTGCATTTCGCGATACTTTTTATCGCCTGCACTGCATCCGCGGGGATCGTGCACATAAGGGGAGCCATCAGCCATTCAGCGGGGGAAAACCTGCAATGCACCGTCGTAAGCAGCTCACTGCAAACAAAGCATTCCATCGTAGTCGTTCCCGTGCGCGATGGACGGTTCCATCATCAGTTCGAACTTTCGATACCTACCTTCCTCAGTTTCAGCGATGGTACTAATTATTTCGGAGGCTTTGTCGAGCCCGGCGATAGTATAGTGATCAACTACGACCGCCTCGATTTTGACAATAGCTTCACTTACAGCGGAACCGGAAAGGAGAAGTTTGAAATAGCCTATTCGATCAACCAGATTAGAGCAGTTCCGCGAAATCACCAGGCAGCCGCGAAGGCGAACAGTTTTCCGGTGGATTACATGTTTTCAATGATCGATAGCCTGAAAGAGGCTGTCAGCACGCGGATACGTCTTTCATCGATGAGCCGTGAGAGCAATGCGCAATTGCTTGGAATGCTGGCGGCTACCGAGCTGCGTGCGAAGCATAACAGCCTGGTGGCGATTTTTGGCGATTCCTACAATAACATTCTGGCTAACCACCGGGAGAAGCTCAGCAATGCCTCCATTGAACGGATGCATAAGTTGTTGAGCTTTGATGAAGCACATTACAAATCGAGATTTTATATCGATGCGGTTCATGTCATAACCAATATACACCTGGAAGAGGATATTCAGCCTGTTACAAGCAACTTCGCCGGGCGGAAATATGAGTTTTGGGCACAGATGCTTCCGGAGAAGCTACGTTCATCCGTCATTTTTCTTGAACTTAAATCAGATCTTTCGGATCGTACGGGTGAAATTAACGAGCCGATGATTCGAAATGCGGCCGACCAGTTGACAGACCCGGTTTTAAAGGAAACCATTCTGGATATGCTGGCCGGAACCGCAATGCTCAAAGTTGGAGATAGCGCCCCGGATTTTTCTGTACGGAATTTGTCGGGAGAAAAGGTAAACCTCGCTTCATTTCATGGCAAAACGATCTATCTCGATTTCTGGTTTGCGACCTGCGGACCGTGTCATTCACTTTTCAAAGCCCTGGAACCGGTTAAGAAGCAATTTGAGCATGACGATCGTGTCGTTTTCCTGACAGTGTCCGTTGACAATGAAAGTGCCTGGAAAAAGGCGATTGCGAAGTTTGGGGTTAAGGGGTACCACGTGTTTACCGAAAACAAATTGCGTGAGCACCCGATTATCCAGGCCTACAATATTGCCGCCTACCCCACGACTTACATTATTAATGCGGCGGGTAAGTTCCATTCCGTTCGGCCATCGCAGAATCCGGATATGCTTAGGAAAGAAATAGAAGAGTCGATCCGCGCCTCCGGAAAATAAGCATTAAAAAAACACAGTGCCCGGGAAACCCCGCGGGCACTGTGGTAAAATAAGGTTGCAAGACCCTAATTCCAGCCGTTGGCTATGTCCTTGGCGACGTTGGGATTATAGTTCTTTTCGACGTCGGGGATCGGGAGGAGGATGTTTTTGTCCTGGAAAGGCTGTTTGCCGTCTCCCGGCTCGGCTGCACGTTGCGCATTGATCGTCTGTTTGGCGATTCCCCAGCGGATCAGGTCGAAATACCGGCTTTGTTCGCCGCAGAGTTCGATCTGGCGTTCGCGCATGAGGATTTTCAATGCATCCGCTTGTGCGCCCAATGCGGTGTAAGCCACAGCACCCGAACGTTTCCGCACCTGGTTGATCAGCGCGAGCGGATCGGCGCCGGTTTTGCCTTGCTGGATCTGCGCTTCGGCCAGCATCAGCAACACGTCGGCAAATCGGATTACCTGCCCGTTGATGGAGCTTTGCGGCCCGCCGTAAGAAGCGACTTCGTTGTAGTACTCATATTTTTTCCAAACATAATATCCCTGCGGATCGTCGGCTTTGAACGGAAAGTCGATCGCGCCGCCTGCACATTTCTGGCAGTACTGGGTATCGCCGCCGCTTTCTTTGCTTCCATAGAATGTAAACTTCGCACGCGGGTCCACGTAGTTGGCGCCGGTGGCGGGGTTGGCATATTGAAATGCCTTGACGGTCGTGGTAGGCACGTAAACGTTGAACCAATCTTTGAAACCGTATTCCTGCGCGCGGTCCGAATGCGTTGCTTTACCACCCCAGGTTTCCTGTCCGCCGAAAACGTAATACTGGTTACCAATTCCCCAGTCGGTCCATTTGGCGTTCATGATCTGGAAAATGTTCTCGGGACTGCTCTGGTTCGTGGAACTGAACAGGTTTTCGTATGAGGGGTCGAGCGAGTAGGAGAAAGGCGCGGCCGTTAGCTGCGCGAGTGTCGTTTCTGCCTGTGCCCATTTTTTCTGGTACAAATAGGATTTGCCAAGCAATGCTACTGCCGCACCTCGGGTTGCCCTGCCCAGGCCGGTCGCCGCGTCGTACGACACAGGCAAATCGGCTGCTGCCAGTTTCAGGTCGCTTTCAATGGTAGCCCAGATCGCCTCCGCCGAAGCGCGGGAAGGATAATTGTTGGCCACTGTGCTGTCATAGGCGGTAATCAACGGTGCCTTTCCCCACAAATTGACAATATTGAAATAGGCATACGAACGTAAAAACCGCGCTTCGGCAATGTACTGCTTCGCAACCTGCTGGTCGGCAGCCGCTGACGGGTTCCAGACGGTCGCCCGGTCGATCACCACATTAGAGCGGAGGATCATGCGGTAAAGGCTGTTCCAAAGCTGGCCGATCTGCGCCTGGCTCGTACCGAACGAGTAGTCGGCGAGCTGGGCCATGTCGCCTTGCAGGTTGGTCGTCTTCTTGGCTTCGTATCCGAGCAGGTCGAAAATGAAATAATACTCGCGTGACCACAACCCGTTGTGGAGCAATGTTGCGTAGGTAGCGATCACCGCCTGGTTGAGCCCTTCGGATGATGTAAAATAAGTTTTATAATCGTAGGCGCTCTGGCTTTCCAGTTCCAGTTTGGATTCGTCACATCCGGTCAGCTGGAAAACCGCAATAAGTCCTGTCAGAAAATATATGATCTTTTTCATGTTCACTTCAAATAAGTTTTCTCCTAACCATTAAAACCCAAGCTGCAAGCCGCAAAGCAATGTTCTCGGCTGCGGCAACTGCTGGCGGTCGTCGATACCGCGCGAGAAGATGTAACTGCCGCCATTCTGGGTGCTTACCTCGGGATCATAACCTTTGTATTTGGTGAAGGTCAGAAGGTTCTGCGCCGCCGCATACACGCGGATGCTCTTGAACACCTTGCCGCCGCCAATGCCGCCGATCACACTCTGAGGCAGGGTATAGCCCAACGTCACGTTGCGAAGGCGCAGATAGGCGCCGTTTTCGAGCCACCAGTCCGAAGGGCGGAGGTTGCCATCGCCCGTAGCGCTCTGTCCCGCACGCGGGAGCTCAGCCACGTCGCCCGGCTTGCGCCACCTTTTCAGGATTTCGGTAGAAGCATTATGCCCGGTCGATTCATTTTCCGTAACGAACTTAAATGCATTCACAATTTTCAAACCGGAAACGCCTGAGACCACCACATTCAAATCGAAGCCTTTGTAGCTCACACCGGCATTGAAACCGTAGACAATTTTAGGGATAGGGTTACCGAGGATCTTCTGGTCGGTGGAAGTGACCTTACCGTCGCCGTCGAGATCTTTGAAAATAAAGTCCCCGGGTAACAAGCCTGCCTGGTACTTGGTCGTGGCATCGCCCGCCTGCTCTGCCGCTTTCGCATTCAATGCATCGATTTCAGCCTGGTCTTTGGCTACATGGGACAACTCGTATCCAAAAAACGACCCGATCGCGGAACCCGCAGCGGTGTAAGTGAATGTAGGAAGATTGCTGAATGCGCCCGCCTGGATAGGAGCGGCAAATTCGCTTCCGAGGGAATTGACGATGTTTTTATTGTAGGCCAGGTTCGCGCTTACATTATACTGAAAACCTCCCTGCGCCTGGTCGCGGTAGCCTGCCGAAAACTCCACGCCCTTGTTTTGCGCGCTGGCCGCATTGGCATATTTGCTGGGTTGCCCACCGCTGCCCGATGCGCCCGTGCTGCCGGAAACCGGCACGCTAACAAGCAAACCGGAGCTTTTGCGGTTATACCAGTCGACGGTTACGCTCAGTCGGTTGCTCATAAAGCCGAGGTCGAGGCCGATGTCGGTCTGGTCGGTCGATTCCCAGCGGATATTCGGGTTGGACAATGTATTGATGGTGGTACCTGGGTTAAATCCTTCATTGGTACCCAGTGAATACACCAGGTTACCGTTCGGTGCACCGCTGTAAGTGAGTACCGAGGTTACGCCCGTGGTCGGGATGGTGTTGTTACCCGTTCTTCCCAATCCGAACCGTACCTTACCATCGCTCAGGAAATTCAGGCTGTTTTTGATAAACTCTTCATCCACAAAGCGCCACGCAACACCGAGGCCGTAAAAATTCCCGAAACGGTTGTTCGCACCGAAGTTCGAGGCGCCGTCGCGGCGGAAACTTCCTGTAAGAATGTATTTGTCATCAAAAGTATAACCCAAACGTGCGAAGTAGGAGATCACCGATGAGCGTGCATAACCATAGTTGGAACCCGTAACGGCCTGCGACTGCGCCACGCTGATGTTCTGAATGGCGTCGTTCGGGATTTTCGTACCGGTGGCATTCAGGCCCGATGAATTCCCCGGATCGAGGTAGCTGTTGCCGAGCGTCGCCGAAACGCTGTGGTTTCCGAATACCTTATTATAGGAAAAGTAGTTTTCGAGCGTGTAAAACGAGTAATTGTTGAAACCCAGTGTCGCCTGTTGCGGGTTGGTCAGGTTGTTACCGCCGGTGTAGCCATACTGGTAGCTCCGGCTCTTGCCGCCGCCGATTTCGGCCGAAAGCTGCGTGCGGAAACGCAATCCTGCAATGATATCCACCTCCGCAAAAACCTGCGGGAAGAACACGAAGCCGGTATTCACGGGGTGGTTCAGGTTAATGGCCGCAAGCGGGTTGTTACCATTGCTGAAATCGTCGACATTGGTCGTGTTGGAATAGCCGCCGGGGATTGTAGCATCAAAAATTGGCTTGTAGGGCGCATAATACACGGCATCGGAAATGCTCGCAAGCTGGCCGTCGTCTTTGGTGTAGCGGATATTCAGGCTTTGCCCCAAATGAAAGCGGCCCAGGGTTTCGTCCAATGCAAACCGTGCATTCAGCCTGCTATTGGTGAAATTCTTCACAATGGCTTGCTGTTTGATATAACCCAATGAAAAATTATAGGCTACTTTTTCACTGCCGCCGCTGATATTCAAATCGTTTTGCGAAACGAGTCCAGATCTGAATATTTCTTTCTGCCAGTCGGTGCGATCCGTCGTTACCTCCGAAGTGCTGAATTTTGCGGGCAGGGCCGAATTGGTGGTCGCCGCGAAATCTTTCAGCAGGTCGATGTACTGCGATGCATTCAGCAAATCCAGCGTTTTCCATGCTTTGGCAACGCCCCATTGGGTATTGAAATTAATGCGCGGCGCGCCCGATTTGCCTCTTTTGGTAGTGATAATCACCACGCCATTGGCAGCGGCGGAGCCATAGATTGCTGTCGATGAGGCGTCTTTGAGGATGGTTATGTTTTCAATATCCTGGGTCGCCAGCGTGTTGAACATCGTTTTGCTGCCCTGGATACCGTCGATTACATAAAGTGGATCCACACCGGTGAATGAGCCGGTACCGCGGATGAGGATCTGCGCGTCGGAGCCCGGCGTACCGTTCGATTGCAGCACCTGTACCCCCGCCGATTTCCCGATCAGCAGCTGCGAAGGGTTGGTAGCGGTAGTAGCGCCGGCGTCTTTGGAGGATACAATATCCACCGAGCCCACCACATCCTGTTTCCGCGAGCTTCCGTACCCGATCACGACCACTTCGTTCAGCGATTTGAAGTCTGGCGTCATCGATACATTGATCACCGCCCGGTCGCCCGCAGCGATTTCCTGCGTTTTGTAGCCTACGAAACTGAATACCAGCACTGCTTCCACATTACTCACTTCGAGTTCGAAGTTCCCGGATGCGTCCGTAAGCGTACCCAGCTGTGTGCCTTTCAGGCGCACGCTCACGCCCGGGAGGCCGTCGCCATTCTCGTCGCTAACCTTGCCTTTCAATACCTGCGCGAGCATATCCCGCATTTGCACCGAGAGGTGCCCCGTGCTTTTGGTTTGCAGTTCTTTGCTGGCTTTGAGTAAAATACGACCTGATGGCGTAACCTGGTAGGAGATTTGAAGCGGGGCCAGCAGCGTTTGTAATGCAGTAGCCAGCTTCTGATTAACAACATGTATCGCGACCGGGCGCTCAGCGCGGATTGCCTTATTGCTGTAAACAAATTTTACATTCGCTTTCTGCTCCAACTGGTCGAGCACCGTCGCCAGTTCCACCTTGTCGGCATGGAGCGTCACGTTCCGTTCCAGTACCTCCTGCGCCTTGCTGACGTGTGCCGCGTAGGTGAGGCTGGAAAAAACGATTGAAAAGATGAGCTGGGCTAAAGAAATTTTCATGAGCAGGCAAAGCGATGCCCGGTTTTTTCGGTATCGGTTTTTTTTCATAGTTTAGAAAGGTTTTTTATAACTAATGAATACC